>CACXFP010000150.1 GCA_902766985.1 uncultured Bacteroidia bacterium
CCGTCCCTCCCACCGCTCCGCGGCGGGCCCCTCCCATTTTGACCATGGGTGGACAAGGTCCTCCATGGCCATCACCTGACGGAAGTATGCAACTAAAAAAGGCCGGCTCAATGCGAGCCGGCCTTGAAATCTTGGCCTTCAGGGATTATTTGCCTGCGAGCCTGCGGTAACCCTCGTAGCGGATCTTCGCGAATTCCTCGGTCTTGGTGAGGAGCTCCTGAGCCCTTTCAGGGAAGAGCTTGTAGAGGGAAGAGAACCTGACCTCGCCCTTGAGGAAGTCCTGGAACTTGGTCCAGTCCGGCTCCTTGCTGTCAAGCGAGAACGGATTCTTGTCCGTACCTTCCAGCATAGGATTGTACCTGTACAGGTGCCAGTAACCGCAATCCACGGCGAGTTTCTCCTCCTTCTGGCTAAGTCCCATGCCGGCCTTCAAGCCGTGGTTGATGCAAGGGGCGTAGGCTATGATGAGGGAAGGACCGTCGTATGCTTCGGCTTCCTTGATAGCATTCATGTACTGTGCAGGGCTTGATCCCATGGCCACCTGGGCTACATATACATAACCGTAGCTCATAGCCATCATTCCCAGGTCTTTCTTGCGGATCTTCTTGCCCGAAGCGGCGAATTTCGCTATGGCACCGGCAGGAGTAGCCTTGGATGACTGTCCGCCTGTGTTGGAGTACACCTCGGTGTCAAGCACGAGCACGTTGACATTTTCACCGGATGCGAGCACATGGTCGAGTCCTCCGTAACCGATATCGTATGCCCAGCCGTCACCTCCGAATATCCACTGGGACCTAGCGGGGATGAAGTGCCTGTATTCTATGAGTTTGCGGCTGATCTTGTCCTTCTTGTCCCTTATGAGGGGGAGGAGGGCGTCCGCCACTTCGCGGGTAACGTCATAGACGTTCCTGTTCTCAAGCCACCTGGTGAAGAGAGCTTTGACTTCGTCGGAGAAATTATCGGAGTCCAGGCCCTTGGTCATGATATCGGCGACGGTCTCGCGCGCCCTGTCAGAACCGAGTTTCATTCCGAGTCCGAATTCTGCATTATCCTCAAAGAGGGAGTTCTGCCATGCCGGTCCGTGTCCGTTCCTGTCGGTGCAATAAGGGGAGGCAGGGAAGGAAGCTCCGTAGATGGAGGAACATCCTGTGGCGTTGGCAATCATCATGTGGTCGCCGAAGAGCTGTGTGATATTCTTGATATAAGGGGTCTCGCCGCAACCTGCGCAAGCTCCGGAGAACTCAAACAGCGGCTGTGCGAACTGGGCGTTCTTTACGTTGACAGCTTTCTTTACCCACTCATCCTTGTATCCTACCTTGGAATTCAGCCAGTCGAAGCAAACCTGCTCGTTCTGCTGGTCAAGGGCGGAAACGAGCTTGAGCGCTTTCTCCGGCTTGGCGAGGCAGACGTCCACGCAGTTTCCGCAGCCCGTGCAGTCATCGACGGATACGGAGAGAGCATACTTCCACTCTTTCTGGAGAGCCTTGCCCTGGGTGTACTTGAGGCCTTCGGGAGCTTCGGCAGCCTGCTCGTCCGTAAGAAGGAAGGGCCGGATGGCGGCGTGGGGGCAGACGAATGCGCAGGTGTTGCACTGGATGCACTTCTCGGCGTCCCACAGGGGAATATTCACTCCGACTCCGCGTTTCTCATAGGCGGATGTGCCTGAAGGCATGGTGCCGTCGCAATACTTCTCGAAAGCGCTTACGGGCAGGGTGTCACCATCCTGTGAATTCACGATGTCAGCAATCTTCTTCACGAATTCGGGAGCGAGACGGTCCTTCTTGGGATTCTCGAACTTGACGTCGATGGTTGCCCAGTCTGCAGGGACGGAAACCTCTGTGTATTCCCCGCCGCGGTCGACGGCTGCGTAGTTCATGTTCACGACGCTTTCACCTTTCTTACCGTAACTCTTTACGATGGCGTCCTTCATGTATTTGACGGCATCCTCGTAGGGGATTATGCCGGTGATCTTGAAGAAGGCGCTCTGGAGGATGGTGTTGGTCCTGTTGCCCAGACCTATCTCGGCAGCGATCTTTGTGGCGTTGATTATATAAAGTTTGATGTGCTTGCGACCGATGATGCCCTTCACGTGGTCGGGAATCCTCTTGATGGTCTCCTCTTCATTCCAGAGACTGTTAAGAAGGAGGGTGCCACCATCCTTTACGCCCTTGAGAACGTCATATTTCTCGAGGTAGGAAGGAACGTGGCAGGCCACGAAATCGGGGGTGGACACAAGGTAGGGAGCCTTGATGGGCACGCTGCCGAAACGCAGGTGCGAGCAGGTGTATCCGCCGGACTTCTTGGAATCATAGTCGAAGTAAGCCTGGCAGTAGAGGTCTGTATGGCTTCCTATAATCTTAATCGTATTCTTGTTGGCGCCGACTGTGCCGTCGGAGCCGAGGCCGTAGAACTTGCACTCGGTGGTGCCGGGCTTCACTATGGAGATCTCCTCCTTGACGGGAAGCGACTTGAATGTGAGGTCGTCGACGATGCCGATGGTGAAGCCGTCCTTGGGTTCCTTGAGGGCGAGGTTGTCGAATACGGCCACGATCTGGGCGGGAGTGGTGTCCTTCGAAGACAGACCGTAGCGGCCGCCTATGATGAGGGGCTGGTTCTCCTTACCCTGGAAAAGGGCCTTGACATCGAGGAGAAGAGGTTCTCCGAGGGCTCCGGGTTCCTTTGTCCTGTCGAGGACTGCGATCTTTTTGACCTTCTTGGGGAGGACCTTGAAGAAATACTCCGCAGAGAACGGCCTGTAGAGGTGGACGGTGATCATTCCGTACTTCTTGCCTTTCGCGGCGAGATAATCGATGGTCTCCTTGGCAGTCTCGGTGACTGAACCCATGGCAACGATAATGTTCTCGGCATTGGGATCGCCATAATATGTAAACGGCCTGTATTCACGGCCCGTGATTTCGCTTATCTCTCCCATGTAGCGGGCTACGATGTCGGGAACTGCGTCATAGACGGCATTCCTGGACTCGGCTGCCTGGAAATATACGTCTCCGTTCTGTGCGGTACCCCTGGTGACCGGAGCGTCGGGATTAAGTGCACGCAGGCGGAACTTCTCGAGGGATTTCGTGCTGACGAGCGGCCGGAGGTCGTCCTCGTCGAGAGTCTCTATTTTCTGAATCTCATGAGAGGTGCGGAATCCATCGAAGAAGTGGAGGAAAGGAATGCTGGCCTTGATGGCTGACAGATGAGCCACGGCAGCGAGATCCTGGGCCTCCTGGACACTGCCGGATGCGAGCATCGCGAAGCCTGTCTGGCGGCATGCCATCACATCCTGATGGTCTCCGAAGATGGAGAGGGCATGGGTGGCAAGGGTCCTGGCGGATACATGGAAGACGGCGGGAAGCATTTCACCTGCAATCTTGTACATGTTAGGGATCATGAGAAGGAGACCCTGCGATGCAGTGTATGTGGTTGTAAGGACGCCTGCCTGCAGGGAGCCGTGAACAGCTCCGGAGGCACCGCCTTCGCTCTCCATTTCCGTCACCTTGACGGTTTCACCCCAAAGGTTCTTTTTCCCGTGAGCGGCCCACTCATCAATGTTCTCCGCCATGGGAGACGAAGGAGTGATGGGGTAGATAGCGGCGTGCTCGCTGAAGAGGTAGGCGATGTTTGCAACCGCGGTATTGCCGTCACAGGTAATGAATTTTTTTTCTTTAGCCATGATTTGAGTTTATAGTGTTTGTTTCAGTTCTTAGATTCCCTGGATGCCGGATATCTCAAGTCCGGCTCCTCCGATCCTCTTGACCAGTCCCTGCAGGACGGTTCCGGGACCTATCTCGGTGAAGGATCCGGCGCCGTCGGCAATCATGTTCTTGACGCTCTGTGTCCATTTCACAGGGGAGGTCAGCTGGGCAAGAAGGTTTTGCTTAATGATTGCGGGGTCGGAGGTGGGGAGGGCGGTCACGTTCTGGTAAACGGGGCAGAGCGGTGTGCTGAAGGCCGTCTTTTCAATGGCCTTTCCAAGTTCTGCGCGTGCGGGTTCCATAAGAGGGGAGTGGAAGGCTCCGCTGACCGAAAGGGGCAGGGCCCTTTTCGCACCGGCTTCCTTTGCCTTGGCGCAGGCTTCGCTGACGGCTTCAAGTTCTCCAGATATGACGACCTGGCCGTCGCAGTTGTAGTTCGCCGGGATTACCGTACCCTGGCATGAAGAGCAGATTCCTTCCACCTGCTCGTTGGTAAGGCCGATGATGGCAGCCATGGTACCCGGAACCATTTCGCAGCATTTCTGCATTTCGCTGGCACGGACGGCAACAAGTGAGAGCGCATCCTCGAAACTCACGGCTCCGCTGGCGGCCAGGGCGGAAAACTCTCCGAGGGAGTGGCCTGCCACCATGTCGGGTGCGGGGAGGGAGCTGAATTTCGCAAGGACCGTAGAATGAAGGAAGATTGCAGGCTGGGTGACACGTGTGGCCTTGAGGTCCTCGGCAGTGCCTTCGAACATTATGTCCGTAATCCTGAAACCGAGGATGTCATTGGCCTTTTCCAGCATTTCCTTTGCTTCAGGAACGTTCTCGTATAAGTCTTTCGCCATTCCTGGGAACTGTGAACCCTGTCCGGGGAATACGTATGCTTTTTTCATCAATGGAGAATTATTTGATTATATATGTTATGGATTCTACAAAAATAGGAAAAAATTGATACAAAAAATAATTATATTTGCAAAGCCAACCGCCCTTGTAGTCCAATGGATAGGATTTTGGATTCCGGTTCCAACGATTGGGGTTCGAATCCCCACGAGGGTACTAACTTTTCATTATATGAAAACTCCTGACATCCAAGACATTGAATATCGCAAGTCTTATTCCGACAAGGATTTCTGGAAGAAGGTCGGGAAGATTGCGAAGAAAGGAGGCGAACAGATCGTGTATCTCGCCCTCCTTCTCTTCTATGTCATGAAGAGCGAAGAAGTCGAACTCAAGCAGAAGCTTATGATAGCAGGAGCCCTGGGATACCTGATCCTTCCGGTTGACCTCATCCCGGACTTCCTCCCGGTGGCAGGCTATGCCGACGATTTCGCAGCCCTCATGGCTGCCTACGGCATGATCAAGGCTTGTGTAACCCCGGAGATCAAGCTGCAGGCAACCGCGAAATGCAGGGAGTGGTTCCGTGATTTCGACTCCGGTCAGAAAGACGGGCCGGTTGATACCTTCCCTGACGAACAGTAGGGGCTATTCAAATTCAAGTCGGGCGACGAAACAGAGTTTTTCCCCGACATTCCCTTCGACATACCAAGTGTCTCCATCACGGCCGAGACTGAAACCTACCGTCTCGCCGAGGTGTATTTCGTGATAATAGCATACCTGAAGGTCTCGAAGCATCTTTCCGCCCACATATCCTGCAGGCAGGAGGTCAATGCACCATTGGGGGTACATGCAGTTGTTCACATGGCTGTTGGTGTCTATGTCCGACCACACGGCCAGATGGCTGCCGGCATCGACCATCTCCAGGGTCTTAGGGACGATTACCTTTCCGCAAAGAGGGAGGCTTGCCTCTTCGAGATTCAGTGAAGTATCGAATCCGTGGAGGTCGCGGATGATAGCCCTGTCCTTCAGGCTGAGCATTGTCCACACCGAAGTTGCATGCATGACGGGCTCCCCGTCCTCCGAAAGAAGGCGGAAATTCCTGTGCCACAGGGGAAGGACCTGTGTGTATGGCCAGGTCTCGAGTGTCACTGTATCACCCCAGGAAGGCCACTTGCTGAATTGCAGGTGGATCCTGTTCAGGGCCCAGAAAATGCCATCCTCGCGGAGGACTGCATAACCGGCCCCCGCGAGGTTGGATCCCTTGTAGGCTATTTCCTGGATGTGACTCTGGATGAAGAACGGCTTGATGCGGCTGTTGAGATCGGCCTCGTAACTGTTTACGGTAAACTCCTGCCGAACTTTCCTGTCTTTCTCCATCGCACGCCTACGCCTCTTTCTTTCCGGCTTTGAATTCGTCGAATTTGTCCTTGGCCTTGTCTGCGGCTTCCTTGACGTCTTCCTTAGCATCGGCCAGCTTGTCAGCGGCCTTGTCCTTCAGCTCGCTGTATTTCTCAGCGGTCTTCTCTTTCGCTTCAGCAAATTTTTCGGCAGCCTTGTCCTTTACCTCGGCATACTTCTC
>CACXFP010000151.1 GCA_902766985.1 uncultured Bacteroidia bacterium
CCCTTAGGGCCGAGGGTGACCTTAACTGCGTTAGCAAGCGCATCCGCTCCTTCCTTCATCCTGGAACGGACATCGACATCGAATTTTATCTCTTTTGCCATAGTGTTTTCCTCCTGAAATTAAAGAATTGCCAAAATGTCCGACTGCCTGACGATAAGGTATTTCTTGTCGCCGACGGTCACTTCGGTTCCTGCATATTTGCCGTAGAGAACTTCGTCACCCACCTTAACTTCCATGGGTTCGTCCTTCTTTCCGGGACCGGCTGCAACAACCTTTCCCTCTTGCGGTTTCTCTTTAGCTGTGTCAGGAATATAAAGTCCTGCCGCCGTCTTGGTCTCGGCCTCCTTGGGCTCTACCAGAACTCTGTCTGCCAATGGTTTGATCATGATTAATATAATTTTTAGTTAATATCCTTTTGATTGTCCGCCCTATTTCCGGGCGCATTACGTAAAATCAAAGGATGTGCCACTAGCGCGCAACTGACAATTTGTCAGCGACGACAAAAGACACACTCTCTGTATTTCCCATAGAGTCCACGACCGTAACCGAATGGGTGCCAGGGGACGGGATAATCGACAAGGTATGACGCAGGCGTGTCTCTCCAAGATAGGCGTTATCCATATGCCAGTAAACGGTGACCGACGGATCCCTGTGTGCAAGGTAGAAGACCACCCCTTTGACAGAACCGTCCAACTGCCGGGGGATGAAAATGGAACTCCCGTTTTCCGGGTATATGAATTCCATCACGTCAGCGGAGGAAGACGCCGCATTCACCGGTATCGGCTGATATTCAGGGTGTTCTTGTTTATAAAACCATTCCATCGCCGGAGGCAGGATAAACCTGGACTTTCCTTCCACCATCCTGTGGTACGGACAGGAATCACCGGATATGGCCTTCCGGGGCAGCAGCAGGGTGTCGGCCCTGTCGCACGAAGGTCCTTTGAGGAAACCTGACATGGAGCAGGTCTCAGCCGTCACGCAGTCCCCGGGCAGAGGCTCCAGGAACCATCCTCCGGATGCGTAGGTACCCTCCGTCCTTGACCTGGGAAGCAAATTGAAAATATCAAACATGACCGGACCGGAAGTCCTCGCCCCTGTCAGCTGCGGCACACCCTCGCCTGATGCGTTTCCTGCCCATACTCCGACCACGAAGTCGGGGTTGACTCCAACCGCCCAGGCATCCCTGAATCCGTAGCTGGTCCCGGTCTTCCACGCTATCTTCCCGACAGAAGGTATCATCCTCCAGTCAATCTCATCAGGCCTGTTGACCTCCTTAAGGGCATCAAGGACATACCACAGCGCAGCCTTGTCCCTCAACGGGAAGGGCTTCCTGCCCTTCGGGGCATGATAATCCGTGCTCCAGTGCATGACCGGCGGAGCCCCGAGCGAATCTGTCTGCTGATACGTGTAGGCCATGGAAGAATAGATGGTAACGATATCGTACAGTGTTCCCTCAGCTCCTCCGAGAATGAGGGAAAGGCCGTAATCGGATGCCGACCTGGTCAAGGTCCCCATACCGCAGGAGCGCAGTATCTCAAGGAACTTGGGCACGCCATACTTCCTGAGCTCATGGACTGACGGCACGTTAAGGGAACGGGCAAGGGCGATGGACGCAGGCACTGCCCCGCTGTAGGAGTGATCGAAATTCTGGGGAGCGAAACCGTTTATATTCACCGGAATATCCGGAAGAAGGGTATAAGGCAGTATATCCCCGTCCTGGAGCATGGCGCAATAGAGCAGAGGCTTGAGGATGCTTCCTGTGCTCCTGGGCGACATGGGTATGTCCACGTTGCTCCCATCCCGTTTCCTTCCGAGATCGGAATTGCCTACATACGCCAGTACCTCACCTGTATGTACATCGGCCACGATGGCCGCCAGGTCCCTGATTCCCCTGGAGGAGAGCTCCCTCCCGAACAGATCGGTCAGGGACTCCACCTGCCGCTGCAAACCAGCATCGATGGTAGTCCTTACCTGGCCGCCGGCCTTTCCCGAAGATGAAATCCTGTCCACGAGATGTGGGGCAAGGGAAGGGAGCGGCAAAGGATCTTCAGGGAGAGGCTCTTCCATCGCAAGTTCAAGTGAATACCGGTCAAGGTGCCCTGCCTTGCAAAGGCGCTCAAGAAGGGCGTTCCGCTTGGAGAGGAGCCTCTCCCTGTTCTTTCCCGGATGCACGGATGACGGAGAATTGGGAAGGACTGCCAGCGTGGCAGCCTCGCCCCATGAAAGTTCGGATGCAGGATGACCGTAATACCTCCATGAGGCCGCATCAATCCCAACAACATTACCTCCGAAGGGAGCATGGGACGCATACATGGCCAGGATCTCCTTTTTCGAGCAACGAAGCTCGAGCCTCATGGCAAGGATGCTTTCAACCATTTTCTGCCAAAGCGTCCTTTCCTTCCTCCTGGACATCCTGACCACCTGCATGGTGAGCGTGCTGCCGCCGGAAACGACCCGCCCGGCCTTGAGGTTTCCGTAAGCAGCCCTGACAAGGGACACTGGATTGACACCGGGATGGAAACGGAACCACCTGTCCTCGAACTCTATGATGGCGGTGGCGAACTTTTCCGGGACGGTATCGCACGGAGGGAAGCGCCACTGCCCGTCAGATGCTATCCTTGCGCCGAGAAGCGTTCCTTCACGGTCGGTGACCACAAGTGAATAGCCGATGCCGCGGAAGAGGTCCCGCGGCAAGCAGAAAAGGAAAAGGATCAGGAGGATGGCAAGTACCGCCCTCAGACGTTTATTCCGTCGCCCTGACCATCGCTTTTCCTGAGGAGGTGAAGGCATTGACATGGGCATCATACATTGCCTCGCACTTTATCGAAGGCAGGGTAAACTCTCCGGCATATGCAGCCCTCAAGGTGGTCTTGAAGGTCTTCGACCCGCCGGCAGGAAGGCTGAAATACCATATCATCCTGTCATCGCGGACGTCGGTGTAGTCACTCTCGGAAGAAGTCCTTCCAAGAAGGAGCCTCTCCCCGAAAATCTCCCAACCGGAAGGAATCGTCTGGGTAAGGGCAAGGGAAGACCGCTCCGAAGCGCCTCCCGCATTGGCAACAGTAATTACTGACGTGAATTCAGTCCCCTGCACCAGGTCAGAAGGATCCACATTGCGTCCGTTCATGTCATAATAGGACACCTTCAACGTCAGGCCTTCCGATCTTGCACGTATTCCGCCGGCAGGCGCTCTCCCCACGGTCGTGAGCACGGCGTAGATGGTCCCGGAGGCGTTGTTCTTCACCTCGACCTGCCCGGAGGAAGGATCAGGCGAATATGAGACTACGCTCTTGGCGCTCCTGATGTTTTCGGACCTGTCTCCCTGAATCAAATCAAGGTCGAAAGCCTCTGTTGACACCTTGGAAGAGAGCCTGTCCAGGGCAACGGCTGCAAACGCGCACTCCTGGGTTACATACCAAAGCGGGGAAAGGGCCTCGGCCACATCCGACGCGGCATCAAGCGCTTCGGGGACCATATCCGCAAGGGCCAGGGCACTCACTGCAACGGCCTTGTCCCTGATGGGCGACGAATAGGTCATCTCTCCCATAGGCCTCGGAGATGAATCCATCCTGAGCGAAGAGATGATCTGGGATGCGATGCTCTTCTTGCCGCAGACGGAATATGCGCTGGACAGCATCCACCCCGCCCGCATGGAAAGGGAACCGTTCTCCTTCAAGCGGTTCATAGCGCCGTTGTCCGGTTCCGAAGAGAGGGCGAGGGTGTAGAGCCGGTATGCCTGGTCAAGGTCGTCGCTTCCGGCAGTTCCAGCCCTCCATTCCCTGGCCGACTTCTTCTGGAAATTCGACCAGCTGGCCTTGACGGCTTTACTGACAGGGTATCCGGACTCGGAAGCCAAGGACATGAACTCCCCGGCCATCGATGTCACCCAACGGTCGGAAACCGTACTGCCTGGCCACAGCGAGAAGTCTCCTCCTGGCAATTGCCTGGAATACAACGTATTCAGCAGGCCCGGAATCATCCTGTCCGCCTCCCCGGAACGCTTCTCGTCCAGGAAATCCTTGATAGAAAGAAGGATGAGTCCCTTGGCCGCCGTCTGTTCAGTGCAGTCATAAGCATAGGATTTCACCCAGTCGAACAGGGCGACGTAATCAACTGACGGGGTTGACGCGAATTCCAAGGCAGCAGAAGCCGCATCCCCCTCAGGGATTACGAACTTATGGGAAGATCCCCCCGGAATCGCTGTGCGGCTGACGCTTGTAACAGATGGATTGGGATCCCGCACTTCGACGCTGACGGTCTGGGATGCCTTATGACCTCCTCCCGAAGCGGAGACTTTGACAGTTGCAGTCCCTTCACCCTCAGCTTTCAGGCGGAAACCAGCCAGGACATCGGTCCCGTCCTGGAAACTGACGCTGCAGCGGGAAGGACCGTCTATGCTGACAGGTCCGCTGACGCTGACCTCGACATCAGCCTTCTTGACATTGTCTTCCATGGCAAACACGTTCACTGGAAGATTGACCTTCTCACCTGTACCAAGCACCCTTGGAACGGTAGGCAGAACCATGAGAGGGGACCTGACGGGAACGGTTTTCTCGGCATTGCCGTAGGCGCCGTCCTGTCCGGCCACGACCATCACACGGACACTGCCGACGTACATAGGCAGCTTTATGACATGGGAAGAAGACCCGGCTAAAAGGGTGAAAGGTCCAAGGAACTTGACAACTGGATTGAACCTGTTGTCCTTACGCGTATTCACTATCACGCTCTGGTCGCCGCCGATGCTGAACATCGGGCGGAACCTTCCGTTGTAAGCCCCTATCACCTGGTCGTAGATATCCCAGGTCTTCACTCCCAGAGCCTCCCTGGCATACATGGCATTCCATGGATCGGGAGTCTTGAAGTTGGTGAGATCGAGCAGGCCCTCGTCCACTATTGCAAGCGTGTATGTCATCGGCTTGCCGTTTTTCTCCTTCACCTTCACCGTGAACGATTCCTCCGGACGGACGGCATCAGGCATGGTGATGACGGGAGAAAGAACCGAACCCGGATCCTCCACGATGACGGGACGTACACCGTAAAGCCTTACAGGCAGGTCGTTGCCCGCATCTGCATGTGGTTGGAGAAGGGTGACATGCAAATAGAAATTAGGGGCCATTCCGGACGTAACCTTCAATTTGA
>CACXFP010000152.1 GCA_902766985.1 uncultured Bacteroidia bacterium
CGGGAAGGCATGGCGGAAATCACCCGGTTCCTCGGCATGGACAACATCGAGGTGAACAGCGCCATCATCTTCGGAGGTACCGACATGGGCAGGATTACGGCCGGACTCCTTTCCAAGCGGATCGGAAGGGTCAAGATCCTGGAGAGGGACAAAGATATCTGCCGCGAACTCAGCGAAAGGCTCGGCAAAGACGTGCTGGTGGTGAACGCCGATGCTAAGAATACCGACGTCCTCATCGAGGAAGGCATCCGCAGCTGCGACGCTTTCCTCGCCCTCACTCCGAATGACGAGGTCAACATACTCTCCTGCGTGGTAGCCAAGAAATTTGGAGTTGAAAGGACAATCGCGGATGTCGAGAACCTGGAATACATCAGGTTTGCCGAAGAGATGGGTGTGGATGCCGTCATCAACAAGAAACTCCTTACCGCAGGAAGGATATTCAAATATACCCTCAGCGGGAAGGCCAGGATGGTGAAATACATGAGCGGCACAGACGCTGAAGTCCTTGAATACACGGCCGCCCCCGGTTCCGGAATCACAAAGGCTGCCCTCAAGGACATCGACTTCCCCGAAAATGCGATCATCGGAGGTGTCATCCGCGGAGGTGACTCCTTCATCGCCATTGGAAGCACCCGCATCGAAGCCTATGACCGGGTGGCAGTATTCGCGCTGTCCGAATCGGTCAAGGCGGTTGACAAGCTCTTCAAATAACGGATGCCCAGCTATCTGCAGATAGAGAACATCTCCAAATCCTATGGTCCGAAGGTTCTCTTCGAAAACATAGGATTCAACGTGAACGAGGGTGACAAGATTGCCCTCATCGCCCCCAACGGCACCGGAAAGACGAGCCTAATGCGCATCCTGGCTGGAAAAGACAAGAGCGATTCGGGAGGAAGGATACTCTTTCTCAAGGATATAAGGATAGCGTTCCTGGAGCAGGACTACCCCTTCGATCCTGAAGCGACCATCTTCGACCAGATCCTTTCCGACAGCATGGGATGGACCAGAGACCTGGAGCCCGACCGGCTTTCGGAATATCACACCAGGATAAAGAAATTCCTCACATCCTTCGGTCTAGGCGACTTCGGCCGCAAGATGGGAGAACTTTCTGGCGGAGAAGTCAAAAGGGTTGCCCTTGCGGGTCTCCTGTCCTCCGAAGCCGATTTCCTGATCATGGACGAGCCCACCAACCATCTGGACATCGACGCCATCGAGTTCCTCGAGGGTTATCTCTCCCGCTCCCGCTGCACCCTCTTCATGGTAACGCACGACAGGTACTTCCTGGACAGGGTATGCAACATCGTGATGGAGCTGGACCACGGTGCAGTCTACACCTACAAGGGAGACTACGAGAATTATCTTGAAAAGAGACAGGAGAGGATAGGCAACTACGACGCCCGCACTGAAAAGGTGAGGAACATCCTCAGGCGCGAATTGGAATGGATGAGAAGCACCCCCTGCGCCAGGTCGGGAAAAGCCAAATACAGGAAAGAAGCCTTCTACGCCCTCAAGGAAAGGGCGGAAGCCGTTTACAGGACCACCAGGGTGGACATGAGCGAACTTGGCGGCGCCTCCAGGCTGGGGACAAAGATCATCAACTGCAAGGATGTGGGTTTCAGCTATGGCGACCGATGCCTGCTCAGCCACTTCACCTACAATTTCCAGAGATATGAGAAAGTCGGGATCGTCGGCAGGAACGGAGTCGGGAAGACCACCTTCATCAAGCTCCTTACGGGCAACACCTCCGGAGGGACGCTTTCCGGAGAAGTGGACCGAGGGGAATCCTTGAAGATCGGATGGTACCGTCAGGAAGGAATGCAGTTCGACGAAAGCCAGACGGTGCTCGAAACGGTCAACGACACATCCCTGCTCGCGCAGTTCCTCTTCCCCCACGACATGCTGAACAACAAGGTCTCAACCCTTTCCGGAGGGGAAAGGAGGAGGCTTTACCTGCTCACGATCCTTAAGGAGAATCCCAACCTGCTGATTCTCGACGAGCCTACCAACGACCTGGACATCATCACCCTGGACATCCTTGAAGAATATCTTGCAGCCTTCAAGGGCTCGCTGATCATCATATCCCACGACAGGCACTTCCTCGACAGGCTTACGGACCATCTACTGGTCTTCCTCGGGGACGGTGAGGTCAAGGACTTTATCGGGAAGTTCAGCGAATGGAGGGCGTACGTCAAAGCCCACGAGGCACGTAAACGGAGCGAGGCCAAGGAAGAAGAAAAGACCCGCAAAGCGGCCGTCCCGGTCCGGGACACGGCTTCCAAGCCGGTACGACGGAGGCTTTCCTTCAAGGAAAAACGCGAAATGGAACAACTGGAGGCTGACATCGCTTCCATGACCGAAGAGAAGGCCTCCCTCGAAGAGTCAATGAACTCCGGGACACTCGCCTACAACGCCCTCCAGACAGCGTCCACGCGTTTTGCAGAACTTTCCACCCTCCTCTCCCAAGCCGAAGACCGCTGGCTCGAACTTTCGATGATCGAAGAAGACAGCTGATCCTCGCAAATAAAACTATCCCCGCACCAGTCCCGGCACCGGCAACGCTCCCAGAATACACGGCCTCCCGGCCGCAATGCTCGCTTTTGCCGGTGCCGGGACTGCCACTAAGATGAAAGACAAAAGATTCCGAC
>CACXFP010000153.1 GCA_902766985.1 uncultured Bacteroidia bacterium
AGGTCACGGGCCTGTGATGCGGGATTGCAGCTGACATACACGATACGGGCAGGGGAGGCGCCGAGTATGACTTTGGCAACGTCCGGATGGATCCCAGCCCTAGGAGGATCGAGAATGATAACGTCAGGACGGCCCTTTTCCTTGACGAATCCGTCAGTGAGGATATCCTTCATGTCTCCTGCGATGAATTCGCAGTTGTCGATCCCGTTCGCCACGGCGTTTGCCCACGCATCTTCTATGGCTTCAGGAACATATTCGATTCCAATCACTTTCCTTGCCTTGCAGGCGACGAACTGAGCAATCGTTCCCGTGCCGGTATAAAGGTCATAGACAAGTTCATCACCCGTCAGTGCCGCAAAGTCCCTGGCGACCTTGTAAAGCCTCTCCGCCTGCAAGGAATTGGTCTGGTAGAAGGATTTCGGGCCTATACGGAACTTCAAGCCTTCCATAGATTCATAAATGGCGTCAGAGCCTTTGTACAGGACGCATTCCTGATCATTTATTGAATCGTTCAACTTGGTGTTTATGACGTAATAAAGTGATGTTATCTCAGGGAATGCTTCAATCATTGCATCGAGCATGCCCTCCCGTTCCTTCCTGTCTTCATGGAAGAAACACATTATCACCATAACCTCTCCGGATTCCGTCGTCCTTACGAACATGTTTCTCACGAACCCCTTGTTCTCCCTGATGTCGAAGAACTTGAGTCCATGGGAAACCGCGTATTCCTTTGCGAAGAGCCGGATTTTGTTGGAAGGTTCTTTCTGCAAGTGGCATTGCTTGATATCCAGCACCTTATCGAAGAATTTCCCGACGTGGAATCCAAGTCCGGCCCTGTCCTGGGGAGGGATGTTCTCCGGATCTTCCTCCGGCAATATCCATCTCTTACTGGAGAAGCTGAATTCCAACTTGTTACGATACAATTTCGTGCGCGGAGAGGGGAGTGTGGGCCTGATTTCCGGCACTTCCAGATGCCCGATCCTGACCAACTGGTCATAGACCTGCTGCCTCTTGGCTTCGAGCTGCATCTCGTATGGAAGCGGCTGCCATTTGCATCCGCCGCAAATTCCGAAATGCGTGCAGAAAGGCTCAAGGCGGCTTGGAGACGGCGTAACAATCCTGCTAACGACGCCTTCCATATAGTTTTTCTTTTTCTTCGTTACTTTTATATCAACTATGTCGTCCGGAACTGCGAACGGCACGAATACGACCATTCCATCCTCTGTGTGGGCAAGCGCTTTACCTTCTGCAGCGACTGATTCGATGCGTATATTATTCAGCATCAGGTCTATTTTTTTTCTCGCCATATTCAATAGGGTGGTGTTCTAATACCTATATGTTAACATAATATAAATTGTGTAACAAATTATATATCGCACTGCATCAGATATTGAAGGTAAATGTCAACATGGGTCCTAAAACCCATGAACCGGAGTCAAGGATGTCGTCGCCAGAAATGATTTCGCCTGAATACCTGCTGGTTATGCAATCTGGCCTGTAATATGCCACGACTGCTGAAAAATTCAAATCAATGGATTTACCGCCGTTTCCCATGGCAAACCTGCGCCCGCATCCGATCCTGGAAACAAAGTCACGTGACCTGGATGATGAACCTGCAAATCCTGCTCCTGCATCGGCGAAGAAATTCATTCCCGAGGAAAATACACTTCGGGGCGCATACAGGGCGCCAAATGTCAGTGGAATATCTCGTGCGCTTTTATGGAGGCCTGCATAGCCGGTGGACATCCTCAGGATGAAGCAATCTGAAACAGCATATCCCAATGATATGAGCATCAACGAGTTGATGTGCGAAGACCAGTTGATTCCCTTGTAACTGTTGCGGGAGCCGTCAGAATTGATATATGTATTGTCATATTTTTCATACACGGTCGACAGTATGCCTTGCTCCACAGAGAAAACAAACCGGGAAGGTCTTGAATTGACACTTAATCCATTGTTTATCAGTCTATTAACAAGCGGAACACATAGTCTCACCTCCGGGACAAGGGCATGGAAGATACCGTCTTTATAAAAGGTTAATTTGTTGCTATTCAGGTTGTTGTTTGTAAGGAGATGAAGCCCCAGGTCGGCGGTCATACCGATGGAAAATGAAATTTTTTCAAACATGAATGACACACCCAGATGGCCGCTAAGGGCGACTACCGGACCGAAATCTTTGCCATTGTCCCGGCTATAACCAGCAGTAATGCCCGGACCGCCATAGAAAAGGCACTTCCCTCCTCCGTCCAGACATGAATCATTGAAGATGAAATTGCGTATCAGATTGGCCCTGATACCGGGAGAATCGTGTTTGCCAGTCACTACACCATGCATGTCGGAGAATACGGAGACCGACGTGAACTCGGTCGTAGACTTTCCGAAAATGTCCACCGACAGACCGAGTCCCTTACCGCTCATGTACAGGCCCGCGTCGACGCCGTTCTGTGCATTGAGGTGAAACAGCGAAGCTAGGATAAGCACTGCCGCCAATGGTATTCTGTACCGGTTTGGTTCCATCACGTATAAATTCATGCTAATTTACGAATTAAAGACCGTTTTTGCTAAATTTGCGTGAGAAGAAAGTGTCATTTTAGCGAAAATACACTTCTAACAAAAATGTTATTAGTTATAACAAAATAGTTTCTTGCGTTGAATTTCAGATGAAAGCAATAAATGAAGAGAATATGGCCAATAGTGTGATGCTCCCTCCCCTTCCGGAGAGGATGAGGCCTGATTCCCTGGACCTATACGTCGGTCAGAAGCATCTTGTGGGCAAAGGATGCATCCTTAGGAACATGATCGACAGCGGGAATCTATCTTCTTTCATCCTTTGGGGACCTCCGGGAGTCGGAAAGACCACCCTGGCCCACATCATAGCATCTACCCTTGACAGGGAATTCTTTACCTTGAGCGCAGTCAGCGCCGGAGTCAAGGACGTGCGGGATGTCATTGACAGGGCGAAAGGCGGCTCCGTGTTCAACAGACAGGGCGCTCCGGTCCTGTTTATCGATGAGATACACCGTTTCAGCAAGTCCCAGCAGGATGCCCTCCTCGGTGCGGTGGAAAACGGAACGATAGTCCTGATAGGAGCGACCACAGAAAACCCTTCCTTCGAGGTCATCACTCCCCTTCTGTCGCGTTGCCAGGTCTTTGTGTTGAAATCATTGGACGCAGCAGATCTCCAGGTGCTTCTGGACAGGGCTGTCCATGAGGATGAAGTTCTGAAAAACAGGAAGATAGAAGTGAAGGAAACCGACGCCTTGTTCAGATACAGCGGAGGAGACGCCCGAAAGCTTCTGAACATCCTGGAAATTGTGGTAGACTCTTCCTCTGGCGAGCCTTCGGTTCTCATTGACAATGAGAAGGTTTGCTCCTGTATCCAGCAGAATATGGCCATCTACGACAAAGGCGGAGAGATGCACTACGACATAATTTCCGCTTTTATAAAGAGCGTACGGGGTTCGGATCCCAATGCTGCTGTTTACTATCTTGCGCGGATGCTTTCCGGCGGTGAGGATCCCCTGTTCATCGCAAGAAGATTGTGTATCCTGGCTGCCGAGGACATCGGGCTCGCGAATCCGAACGCGCTCCTTCTGGCCAATTCCTGTTTCAGCATCGTGGACAGGATAGGAATGCCGGAAGCGAGGATTCCCCTGTCGGAAACTACAATCTATCTCGCATCCTCTCCCAAGAGCAATTCAGCCATCATGGCAATAGACACTGCAATGAAACTCGCTGCCGAGACACAGACGGCCGGAGTGCCCCTATATCTGCGCAATGCTCCGACCAAGCTGATGGAAGAACTCGGATACGCGGACGGGTATAAATACGCGCACGACTATCCCGGTCATTTCACGGACCTGGAATTCATGCCTGAAGGCCTGGAGGGCACCGTCCTGTACGAGCCGCAGCCGAACAGGCACGAGGACTCCCTTAAGGCATATATCAAAGCCTGCTGGCCGAAATATTACCCTGGATAGCTTCCTAGAAGGGATACCCCACGCCGAAGTGGACTGCAAAACCATCCTTGGTGAGCCACTTCTCAGGGGAGATCCATGCGTTGTCAATCAAGGATGGATCGCGAAGCTTCATGCCCATATCGATGCGCAGGAGGAGGAAATTCAGGTCGAGCCTGAGACCGAGGCCGGTATCGGCCGCTATCTGGCTCGGGAAGGATGAGAAGGAAAACTTGGTTTCTTCGTCTTCCGGATCGCCGGTTCCCCTTAGTGTCCAAATGTTTCCGGCATCGACGAAAACCGCTCCGGCCAGTTTCCAGAACAAGGGGAAACGGTATTCGACGTTTGCCTCCAATTTCATGTCCCCTGTCTGGCTGGGGATGACGAAATAATCGTTCATGGGCTGGGAACCGGGTCCTACAGCCCTCACCTGCCATCCACGGAGCCCGTTGGCGCCGCCGCTGTAGAACTGTTTTTCAAACGGAAGGGCCCTCGAATTCCCATAGGCATATCCTACACCTGCCAGAACCCTTGTGGCCACGGCCTGGGATTTCTGCTTTCCAAAAGCCCAGGTCTTGCCGAACGACAGCTCCATCTTCACATATTGGGAATATGGAACGTCCCAGATGGTCCTGGAACCGAATTCATCCTTCTTCATCAATGAATTGAAGCAGCTGAGCACATTGCCGGACACGTCCAGCTGCAGCCTTGCATAATGGTAGCTGTCTTTCGGATTGGATGATTCGGCGGTAGAATAATACAACGTCAGCCCGGATCCAACGTCGAAGTGGTTCAGGTATGCATTCCACAGGAAAGGGTTGTTGGAGAGCTTGTCAAAGAAGTCCGGATCCATGTTGTACAGGCGGACGATCTTCATCTGCAGGGGATATAGCTGATAGAGTGTCCTGCGCCTGAAAGTGCCTGTATAGCCGAATGATGTCGAGATTATGTTCCTGGTGTATTCCGGCCGGCTCTGGAAGTTGTAGGAGGCGTTGATTTCCGTCCGCGGCACGTTCCTGTCCCGGATGAACCTGTTGGGAATTCCGATCAGACGGGGTATGCTCAGGCCGGCCGACACACCCAGTTCGTTGGAAGAGATGTCGTCGTCGAATTTGAACTGGAAATTACCCATAAAACTGAGATTCAGCCACTCCCCTCCGTGGAATATGTTCTTATGGTAGTAACTCAGTCTGGGTGAGATGCCCATCAGCCCCGAGGAGTTGGTCGACGCCTCCAGGTTGACTTTGAAGCCCTGGGTCCTGGACTGTGAGAGACTGATGGCGCAATCCACGACATTCGAATCTGACGGGGTCATCTCAATATTGACGGAATTGAAGACACTTAGAGCGGACAGCCTTGAATATGTGCTGTTTACGACACTCTCGCTATATGTGTCTCCCGGACGTATCAGGTTCAGGTCCTTCAAAAGCCTGTCGCTGAACTTAAGGTCTTTGTCGTGGGAGATCGAGACTTCCCCGAAACGGAATTTCCTATGGGGAACTGCATTGGATGCCAGCTCATTACGAGTGTAATCCAAAACCTTCATCTCCAGGGCGGCATCCCCCTTGTGCGAGAGGGTGTCTGCCTCGAAAAAAAAGTAGTTCTTCGTAAAGCCGTAATACCCCTTGTCCCTCATGACTGAGGATGACCTCTCCGTCTCGGCCTCCAATGCGGCTTCGGAGAGGCGGTCTCCTCTCTTGACAGACAGGTTCACGGTGTCGGACATGAAGTCTTCAGCGAACTCTCCCCCACCCGGAACGATAAAATCTATCTTGCTTATTTTATATGTTTTACCGAGGGTTACCTTATAATCTACTATAACCCTTCTCTTGTTCACGCTGACCTGGCTTTTTACAGTCGACCCATAATAGCCGATATATTCAAGGTGGTTGCTGATGTTTTCGACTGACGACTCCACGAGTTCGGGACGGTAGACAACGGGCGCGGTACCGATTCCGCGGAGAATCTTGCTGATGACTCCCCTGCCGCTCTTCGATGACCAGTTGTACACGTTAAGCAGCGGATTCCAGCCCATGATGAAAGAGGAATTCGGGTGCTGCTTGATGTATTGGTGGATTTCGCGGGTGTTGAATCCGGGATCATTCAATACCTCTACCTTATTGCTCTCCAGACGGTACTCTCCATCCGACAGTACCCGTGTCGTGCTGCACGACATTACGGCAGTCAGGGCGCACGCGGCAAGGATAAGTACACGGATTATGTTTTTTTCAGCCATTCCGCCGACAAATATATTGTTTTATAAAGAAAAACTCAAATATAAATTTATATATTTGCGACGTTTATCTGCCGGCTGGAATGTCGGCATATTGTGTGACCAGTTATTTTTTTATGTGTCTTGATGAAGAGATTTGCGGCAATCCTGCTGTCCCTGACCCTAACCGCAGCGCTCTTGCATTCTCAAGAGGCTGAGACCGCGTCCACCGGCGCCGAACTTACCATTGTTCCCCGTCTTGACCTGGGCGCCGCTTTCCCGAAGGAGGACTCCCATTTTTCACTTGGCAACACCTCCCTTTATTCCCTGTTCGAAGGCAACATCTCTGAAAGATTATCCTTCAGTATTGAGAACCACTGGCTTACTGGATTCCAGCATCCGGTGAAAGACTTTGATTTTTCACCGACAACGGACCTGTACAAGTACCTTGGACATTCCGACTGGACCAATTGGCTGGACTGGGCCTATCTTCGCTATGATGCTGATTCATGGTTCGCTACAGTCGGAAAGGACATGATCTACCTCGGAGGCTTCGAAGCTGACGAGTACGACTATGACGTTCATCCGGTTTTCATGTCATCCTTGTGGAACAACATGGCGAGCTACCAGTGGCAGGTTGCCGGCGGCTGGCAGAACGAGACCACGGCCATCAGCCTGCAGGTCAGTACTTCTCCCTACGGCGAACATCCGTTCTCCAGCGGACTTTTCAATTTCGGAGCGAAATGGGCCGGAGAATATGGTGATTTCAGCAATATCTGGACGTTCACCATGCTCGGTGAAGGGGACGGAGAGTACTATCCCCTGGTCTCCCTCGGGCAGAAATATGCCTTCGGCGACGTTACGTTGGGCCTGGATTACTGGAATGCGGTATGCAGCGAAGAAGAATTCCTTCTTAAGGGACACTCTGCCTACATGACGGCCGGATGGACTCCGGACGACCGGTTCGAGATCATTGTCCGCGGTGGATACGAATTCGCCAGCGACAAGGTCATGAGGGAGTATTTCAACTCCTTCACCGGAGGAATGGCCTTCCATTATTTCCCCAGGGAGAATATCCGGCTGCACCTTGCCGGAGGCTACAACCCCGCCGACAGGTTCGCGATACATGCGGGAGTCATGTTCTACATCAACACACACATAGGCAGGAAATAATGGCATCCAACGATATAATCATCAAACTCGAACACGTTTCAAAGAGCTACGAGGGAAAAGAGGTCCTCCATGACATCAACCT
>CACXFP010000154.1 GCA_902766985.1 uncultured Bacteroidia bacterium
AAGGTCGTCACCATCGTTTTCATCGTCCTTGCGGTTATCTTCGCAGTAATGGCCTACGGATTCAATCTTCAGAATCCCTGGGTGCCGTTCGCTTTCCTTACGGGAGGATTCTTCTCCGGCCTTGCGGGATTCATCGGAATGAGGACTGCGACTTATGCATCCGCCAGGACTGCCAACGCCGTCGGGAAATCCCTCAACGGAGGGCTCAGGATCGCGTTCAGGAGCGGCGCCGTCATGGGTCTCACCGTCGTCGGCCTGGGGCTTCTGGACATATCCATATGGTGGCTTGTCCTCAATGCTGTGTACGATCCTTCCGACAGCCACAACCTGATCGTGATCACCACCACCATGCTCACTTTCGGAATGGGAGCCAGCACGCAGGCCCTGTTCGCCCGTGTGGGCGGTGGAATTTATACCAAATGCGCCGACGTGGGAGCTGACATCGTGGGGAAGGTGGAAGCAGACATCCCTGAGGATGATCCGCGCAACCCGGCCACAATCGCCGACAATGTGGGAGACAATGTGGGCGACGTCGCCGGAATGGGAGCAGACCTGTATGAAAGCTACTGCGGCAGCATCCTTGCCACCATGGCTCTCGGGGCCTCGGCATTCTTCGGCGACACGTCCCTGCAGATGAAGGCCATATTCGCCCCCATGCTCATCGCAGCCGTCGGAGTGGTCCTTTCCGTCCTGGGAATATACGCCGTCAGGACCAAAGACGGGGCTTCCCTTCAGGATCTTCTCGGCAGCCTCGGCAGGGGAACCAACCTTAGCGCCGTCCTTATAGCCGTCCTCTCCTTTGCAGTATTCCGCTTCCTCGGTTTCACCAACTGGTGGCAGCTCAGCCTGAGCGTGCTGAGCGGCCTTCTCGCCGGTGTCGTGATCGGAAAGGTTACGGAGTATTACACTTCCCATTCGTATAAACCTACCCAGAAACTCGCCGAAAGTTCCCAGACGGGTCCGGCAACGGTCATAATCAGCGGTGTCGGCCTCGGAATGGTTTCCACGGCCATTCCCGTGTTCACCATCTGCTGCGCGATAGTGCTTTCCTTCGGCTTCGCGACTGGTTTCCAGTTCACCCAGGCTTCGCTGCCCTTCGGACTTTACGGAATATCCATCGCTGCGGTCGGTATGCTTTCAACCCTTGGGATAACCCTTGCCACAGATGCTTACGGCCCCATTGCCGACAATGCCGGAGGCAACGCCCAGATGAGCGAGCTCGACCCCATCGTGCGTGAGAGGACTGACGTCCTTGATGCCCTGGGGAACACCACGGCCGCGACAGGAAAGGGATTCGCGATCGGTTCTGCGGCCCTCACTGCCCTGGCCCTTCTGGCTTCCTATATAGAGGAAATAAAGATAGGCCTTCACAGGCTCGGAGAGCAGGTAGTGGCCGTCACGGGCGAGACCGTCGATGCGGCCCGCGCTTCGATTCCCGATATCGTCGCCCATTATGACGTCACCCTCATGAATCCCATCGTCCTGGTAGGCATATTCATCGGAGCCATGATGGCCTTCCTGTTCTGCGGGCTTACCATGAACGCCGTAGGCCGCGCCGCTTCCAAGATGGTGATCGAGGTGCGCCGCCAGTTCCAGACCATAAAGGGAATCCTCGAAGGCAAGGCCCGTCCGGACTACAAGCGCTGCGTGATGATCTCGACGAGGGCCGCCCAGCATGAGATGGTCTTCCCCTCGCTGCTTGCCATCATCGTCCCCATCCTCGTCGGAGTAATCCTCGGTCCCGCCGCCGTCATAGGTCTCCTCGCCGGAGCCCTCGGCGCGGGGTTCACCCTCGCCATCTTCCTGGCCAATTCGGGAGGTGCCTGGGACAATGCCAAGAAATACGTTGAAGATGGTCATTTCGGCGGAAAGGGCTCCGAAAACCACAAGGCGACCGTCGTCGGCGACACCGTGGGAGATCCTTTCAAAGACACTTCCGGCCCGTCCCTGAACATCCTCATCAAGCTTATGAGCATGGTGTCCATCGTGATGGCAGGATTGACGGTAATGATACACTAAATGACGATATTTCTTATATTTGTGGGTTAAAACAAAAAACCTGAAATATGAATCTCGAAGGAAGACGCGAAAGCAACAACGTGGAAGACCGCAGGATGTCCGGAGGTACGATGGCCGGACTCGGGATCGGCGGCGCCCTGATAGTCGGGCTCATCACCCTTCTCCTCGGGGGCGACCTCGGCGACGTGATCAGCAACGTCCAGAACCAGGGTGGCATCACCACCTCACAGACCTCCGCCCAGAGGGAGTTCACCCAGGAGGAACAGGAACTGGCGACCTTCTCCCGGAAGATACTTGCCGGCACCGAGGACGTGTGGACAGCCGTCCTGCAGAGATACGGAATCCAGTACGTTCCCCCGAAGATGGTCCTGTACTCAGGCGTAACCTCTTCCGGCTGCGGCAGCGCCAATTCCTCCGTAGGTCCTTTCTATTGTTCTGCCGACCAGACCATCTATCTCGATCTCGATTTCTTCAAGTCCATGAGGACCCAGATCGGGGCTGACGGTGATTTCGCCTATGCCTATGTCATCGCCCACGAGATAGGACACCACGTCCAGTACCTGCTCGGAACCCTCAGCCAGGCCCATCAGCAGATGGCCAGGACATCCAAGGTGAACGCCAACAGGATCAGCGTACGCATCGAGCTGCAGGCGGACTTCTATGCCGGAGTCTGGGCATACAACGACAACAGGATGTACGGCTCCCTGGAGGACGGCGACCTCATGGAGGCCTTGACATGCGCCACGAAGATCGGCGACGACTATCTCCAGAAGAAATCCCAGGGATATGTCGTTGAGGATTCCTTCACCCACGGCACCGCCCAGCAGAGGCTCAGGTGGCTGAAGAAGGGACTTACCACAGGAGACCTCCGTCAGGGCGATACTTTCAGCTGCTCCGAGAGCGAGCTTTAACATTCAGTACATGCAACATTTCACACTACCTAAGGACGGGGGATTGAAAGAAAAGGAAGTCACCCGTGAGATTCTTCACACATACGAGAAGATAGAAGCTGAAATCTTCGACGATCCCGTCGAAGGAAGCGAAGTCATCGCCGATATCATAATAAAGGCCATCAACGACCATAGCAAAGGCCCCGGGAAGGACAGGCTCTTCAAGCTCGGCCTTACTACGGGAACCACGCCGGTGTCCCTGTACAACTGGCTTGCCTCCAAATACAAGGGGGGAGAGGTCAGTTTCCGCAATGTGGAGATATTCTCGATCGACGAGTATTATCCCGTTTCGGCCGATGCTCCCCAAAGCCGCAACCGCCGCCTCCATGACGCATTGATCGACAAGGTGGATGTGCTCAGGGAGAACGTCCATATTCCAGACGGCACCGTTCCAAGGGAAAGGATTTCCGAATATTGCCGGGAATTCGACCGCAGGGCCAGGGGAATGGATATCCTCGTTGTAGGCATGGGCGAGCAGGGCCAGATCGGCTTCAATGATGCCGGCTGTTCGGAGAAGAGCGCCACGAGGACCGTGATGATGACCTACAAGAACAGGAAGCGGCAGGCGAGGAACTTCAACGGTGAGATAAAGGATACGCCGCAGATGGCCATCACCATGGGTATCGGGACAATGATGAGCGCGAAGAAGGTGATTGTGATGGCCTGGGGAGAGGATAAGGCGGAGGCTGTGCGTGATGTCGTGGAAGGAGAGAAGACTTCGATGTGCCCGGCATCCCTGCTGCAGGGACATGATGATGTCAGGGTTTATACCGACGAGACAGGAGCCACCCTGCTCACAAGGGTGGTTTCCCCCTGGATGGTAGGCCCTTGCATCTGGACCAGGAAATTCGTCCGCAAGGCCGTTGTATGGCTTTGCCAGAAAGTCCGCAAGCCTATCCTCAAGCTCACCCAGCAGGATTACCTTGAGAATTCCCTCGGAGAGCTGCTTGATATCTACGGTCCGTTCGATACCATCAACATAGAGGTTTTCAACGACCTGCAGCATACCATTTCAGGCTGGCCCGGAGGCAAGCCCAACGCCGACGACAGCACCCGCCCCGTGAAGTCGGAGCCTTTCCCCAAGAAGGTTTTGATATTCTCCCCCCATCCCGACGACGACGTGATCTCCATGGGAGGAACGTTCATCAGGCTGGTTCATCAGGGGCATGACGTCCATGTGGCGTATGAGACATCCGGCGACCTCGCAGTCCATGATGATGTCGTCGTCCAGCATATCGACGCCGCCCATGAACTCGGTTACGGGGACAGGATGGATGAGGTGATGGAAATCATCCGTTCCAAGAGGCCCGGAGCGCCTGAGCCGGAGAAGCTTCTTGCCATCAAGGCCGCGATCCGCCGGAGCGAGGCCAGGGGAGCGGTCCGTTCCTTCGGACTCGAGGAGTCCCATGTGCATTTCCTCAACCTTCCCTTCTATGAATCCGGAGGGGTCAAGAAGAATCCTACCACCCAGAAAGATATAGATATCATCAAGAAACTCGTGTGCGATGTGCACCCTGACCAGATCTATATGGCCGGGGACCTTGCCGACCCGCACGGGACCCACAGGGTATGTACCGAGGCCGCCCTCGAGGCCCTGGAGCAGCTCAGGATGGAGGGCAACGACTGGCTTGACGGCACCACCATCTGGCTTTACAGGGGAGCCTGGATGGAGTGGGAACTCGGCCGCGTCGACATGGCTGTCCCCCTGAGTCCGGAGGAGATGATCGAGAAACGCCATGCTATTTTCCATCACCTTTCCCAGAAAGACATCGTGCCTTTCCCGGGCGACGACCCCAGGGAATTCTGGCAGAGGGCGGAGGAGCGCACGCAGAACACCGCCCACCTTTACGATGAGCTTGGAATGGCGGAATACCAGGCGATAGAAGTATTCCTTAAATTAAAATAGAACGGTCTATGAAAGTAATCATCAAAGACAATTACGATGCCGCATCCCTCTGGGCTGCGCATCATATAGCCAAAAGGATCAACGAAAAGGCCGCAAGGACCCAGGAGCCTTTCGTGCTGGGCCTTCCCACCGGATCGACCCCCATCGGCACCTACAGGGAACTCATCCGCATGAACAAGGCGGGGGAGGTCTCTTTCAAGAATGTGGTCACCTTCAACATGGATGAATACGTGGGCATCGCCGAGGACCATCCCGAGAGCTACCACTCCTTCATGCATCACAACTTCTTCGACCATATCGACATTCCCGCCGGCAACATCCACATCCTCAACGGAAACGCCCCGGACCTTGAAAAGGAATGCGCCGACTATGAGAAGGCAATCCTCGCGGCCGGAGGCATCGACCTTTTCCTCGGCGGAGTAGGAGAGGACGGGCACCTTGCCTTCAACGAGCCCTTCTCCCCCCTTAATTCCCGCACCCGCGTCGTCACCCTCACGGAAGATACCTTGATCGTTAATTCCAGGTTCTTCGGAGGAGACGTCAATCTTGTTCCCAAGCAGGCGATGTCAGTGGGAGTCGGCACCGTGATGGATTCCCGCGAGGTCCTGATCCTGTGCCTGGGCCCGAAGAAGGCGCGAGCTGTCCAGGCCGGAGTGGAGGGCCCCTACAGTCATTATGTGACTCTCTCCGCCCTGCAGGTACACGAAAACGGATTCGTCGTAATCGATGAGGCTGCGGCCGGGGAGCTGAAGGTAAGTTCCTACAAATATTTCAAGGCTGTAGAGAAAGCTGAGAATCTCTGATGG
>CACXFP010000155.1 GCA_902766985.1 uncultured Bacteroidia bacterium
GCATTCGCCGGCCCTTTCTTTTTTGGGGCGCGATGCCGCCTTCGGCGGTCGCACCTTTACGTTACCCCACCCCCAAACCCCCGCCCTTGGGGCGGTGGCTTAGTCGCTTCGCTCCGAAAGTGTGGAATCAACTGTGAACTTATGGAATTCCCTAATGTGCCACTAAACCAATGAAAGGGTGGCGGCATTGCTGTCGTGACAGACGGAAGACTAGTTCTGTTTCTGCTATTTTTCCTTATATTTGCAACCATCGTCGGGGACTGTTTCCCGGCTGTGAATCAGAATAATATCATCATGGACAGAAAGATTCTTTCAAGGGCCGCCGCACTGGTTGCCGTGCTGGTGGTTGCGGGTTTTTCGGTATTCGGGATATTCCGGCATGAGCGCAGGCAGACAGAGGTGATAACCCGTCTCTCCGAGGAGATCAGAGTGATGTCGCATAAACTGAACGGAATCGCCGGGGGACCGGAGTGGCCGGAAGACACGTTCAACTACCTTGCGATCGGGAACAGCCTGACCTTGCACGGGATAACCAGTTTCTGGTGGGACAACAGGGGAATGGCGGCGTCGAAGACGGAGAAAGACTATTTCCATATCGTCAGCAGGCAACTTGGCGACAGGATAGGGAAGGTCTTCAGCGTGCCTTATAACTTTTCCATGTGGGAGGTCCAGGCCCACGACAGGGACGAGACCCTTGCCAATCTTGACAGGTTCCTCTCTACGAAGATTGACATGATTACCGTCCAGCTTGCGGAGAATGCCTCGAATCTGGACACTTACAAAGAAGATTATGTCTCTTTGCTGAAGTATCTGAAGACGTATTGTCCGAACGCCAGGATCCTGGTGGTGGGTGATTTCTGGGAGAATGGAGACCGTGATTCGCTGAAGGAGCAAGCCTGCAGGGAGTGTGGGATTGAATATGTCTCCCTGGAGGGTATCAAGGGAAACAAGGACTGTGAGTGCGGGCTCGGGACTGCCGTATTTGATTCTGAGGGCAGGCCGCATATAGTCGGGCATGAGGGCGTGGCTGCTCATCCGGGTGACTCCGGCATGGCTGCCATCGCTGGACGGATACTTGAGGCTTTCGACAAATAGCTTGGTTCAGAATGGCCGGACTGCGTTATCATATCCTTGCATTGGCCGTCGTGGGCGTGTGGGGGGTGACCTTTGTATGCACGAAGGTACTGATCGGGGCCGGGATGGATCCGGCGGGGATCTTCTTATGCCGTTTTGTCCTGGCCTATGCTGGGATCTGGCTGTATACCGTTCTGACGGGAAAGGAAAAGAAGGTGTGGAACGGCTGGGGAGACGAAGGGGTGTTCCTTCTGCTCGGAATCTCCGGAGGCTCGCTGTATTTCCTGACCGAAAACACTGCCCTGGCCTATACCCAGGCCAGCAATACCGCATTCCTGGTGTGCTCCGCGCCTCTTTTCACCGCCATCTTCACCTTGCTGTACAGCAGGTTCGGCAAGGGACGTTTCGCTTCGGGCCTGGAGAAGGTGAGGCTGGGCTGGCCGCTCGTGGGCGGTACCCTTCTCGCCCTTGCCGGCATGGCCCTGGTCCTTTTCGGCAGGGGGGAGGTGAGTCTTTCCGCAAAGGGGGATTTCCTGGCTGTCGCAGCTGCTGTCTGCTGGGCGGTGTACAGCCTTTTCATGGGACAGATGACCAGGGAGTATGGTACTCTGACCGCTACGCGGAAGGTCTTCTTCTATGGCCTGCTTACCATCCTTCCTTTCATGGGAGGAAGCGGCGATTCCCTCTCGAAGGAGGTCCTCGGGCAGCCTGTGGTCTGGACGAACCTCGTTTTCCTCGGTATGGTGGCCTCCTTGCTGTGTTTCCTTGCCTGGAATCTTGTCATTGACAAACTGGGCAACATCACATCGACCAATTACGTGTATCTGAATCCTGTGTTCACACTCATCTCGGCATCGGTTCTCCTGGGTGAACGGATGACTCCTTCCGCCGCCCTGGGATCGGCCGCAATCCTTGCCGGAGTAATATTGGCCGGCCGCAGCGGTCGTCAGGCCGACAGATAGGTCAGGCCTGCCTGTCCTGTTTTTTCATATTGCCGATTATCTTTCCTGCCTTGGCGTAACCGTCGGCCGGGGCGTTCCAGATCGTTGCGATGACGATGGCTCCGATGATGCCGAAGACAATGGCCGTAAGGAAGACCGTGTTCCATCCGAACTTATGGGCAATGAGACCGAAGGCCGCGCCTGACACCGTGGTGCTGGCATATCCGAATATTCCCATGATGCCGTTGGCCGAGGCCGCCGTGCGCCTTGTGGCCTGGTTGGAGGCGGCGATGCCGGTGAGGGCCTGGGGACCATAGATGAAGAAGCTGGACATGATGAGGAAGGTCACGGACAGCCAGGGGAGGTTACCGGGGGTCTTCCAGAAGAGGAAGAAGGACAGGGTGGAGAGGACAATGCCCACAAGACAGGTCCTATGGGCCCGGCTCTTGAAGTATTTGTCTGTCACCCAGCCGGCTACGAGTGTGCCTATGATGCCGCCGACGATCTCGGAGGCCGCCACAACGCTGGAAGCCGACGCGATGGACATGTTCTTGTATTGGGTGAGGAAGGTGGCCCCCCAGTCGAGGATGGTGAACCTTATCACATAGACGCAGAAGTTCGTCACGGCCAGTATCCAGATAATCTTGTTCCGGAACACCATCTCCTTGAGCAAGGTGTTGTAGATGGCCTTCGATTCTTCTTCGCTCTCCTGCTTTTTGACCGCCGGAGCCTCAAACCCGTCTTCCCTGTCGAGTTCGTGAGGGTCGGGAAGGCCGACGGAGGCAGGGTCGTCGCGGAGGCCGAGAAGCAGGATCGCCGCGCCGAAAAGGGCCAGGATGGCAGGAACGAAGAAACACCACTGCCACGCGGAATACGTCCATCTGTTCAGGATGAATCCGCAGATTACGGCTACGGCTCCCGCTCCTATGGAATGGGAGGCGTTCCAGATGGATTGCTTGGTGGCAAGCTCGGAGGGCCTGATCCAATGGGCCATGAGGCTCCCGCAGGGGGGATAGCCCATGCCTTGGGTGTAGCCGTTCAGCAACCATAGGGATCCGATAATCCAAATAAGACCCATGGTGGCTTTCCCGTCGCCGTCCAGCAGGTTCAGCACCCCGTTCAGGGCCGGGCTCAGGCCGATGAGGATGTTTACCAGGGCCGAAAGGGTCAGGCCCAGGGCCATCATCTTCTTGCGGCTCACCCGGTCGGCGATGAATCCGTTGATGAAACGGGAAAGACCGTAGATGATGCCGTTGAGGGTGAGGAAAATGCCAAGTTTGACCTTGGAGATGCCAAGTTCGGCCTCCATGGCCGGCATCACGATACTGAAATTTTTCCTTACGAAATAGAAAAGAAGGTAGCCTATCATGAGGACTATGATGGTCCTCCATTCCCAATAGGCGTATCTTTTTTTGAGTGCCTGGTCCATGTCTGAGCTTTATTGTCACAAATATAGTTAAATTTGTAAGGATAATGATTGTAAGAGCCTATGGATTTCAACGGAAAGAGCCACAATGGATCCCTTGCTCCTGAAGTAAAGGAAAAGCTTCGAAGAATCAGGCACCTCGCCCTTGACATGGATGGCACCATCTACCTGGGGAGCAACGTTTTCCCTTTTACCGTCCCCTTCCTTGACGGAATGAAGGCCGCCGGAATCGGATATTCTTTCCTTACTAACAACCCCACCCGGTCGGTAGCTGATTATCTTCTCAAACTCAAAGGGATGGGTATCGAGGCGACCGAGGATGACATGTACACGACCTCCCTTGCCGCAATCGACTATATAAAAGAGCACTATCCGTCGGCGAGGCGCCTCTTCATGCTAGGTACGCCCAGCATGGTGTCGCAGTTCGCTAAAGCCGGGTTCGAGGAGTGTGCCGATAGCCCGGAAGACGTCCCCGACGTTTTGGTAGTAGCATTCGACACCACCCTGACCTATTCCCGCCTTTGCCGCGCCGCCTGGTGGGCCTCCCAGGGCATTCCCTATGTGGCAACAAATCCCGACAGGGTCTGCCCGACAAACGAAAAAACCGTCCTGGTGGACTGCGGCTCCCTGCAGGAGTGCATCTTCCATGCAACGGGCCGGCGTCCGGACATAGTCCTGGGCAAACCGGACCCCACGATGCTCCTTGGCATCTGCCGCCGCCATGGCCTCGGCCCGCAAGAGATAGCGATGGTGGGGGACAGGATATACACCGACACGGCCATGGCCCATAACGCCGGAGCGGTGGGGGTCCTTGTCCTCTCGGGAGAAACGACCCTCGAGACGGCAGAGAAAGTTGCCCGTGACGCGGCCGTGAATCCGGCTCCGGAGTTCTATCCTCCGGACATCATCGTTCGGGATATCGCCGAACTTGGGGAAATGATCCTTGCATCGAAGTGACCGCCCTTTTTCCCTGGATGCACTTAGAGTGAGAGCAGCTCGCGGGCGTTGGCTATGGCTGCGGGGGTGATTCTGGCTCCGCTGAGCATGCGGGCGATTTCCATCACCCTTTCCTCCCCCTCCAGACGGCGTATCGTCGATACTGAGCCGTTCCTTTCCACGAGATAGTGTGCGCTTCCCTTTGCGGCGACCTGTGGAAGGTGGGTGATGGCAAAAACCTGCATGTCACTGCCCATGTCGCAAATCATGGATCCCATCTTGTCTGCGGCACTTCCGGACACGCCTGTGTCGATCTCATCGAAAATCATTGTAGGCATGTCGGTGTAACGGGCCATCATGGCCTTAAGACTGAGCATGATGCGTGATTTTTCACCTCCGGAGGCACACTTGGCCACATCCACGGCATCCTTTCCTGTCGAGGAGAAAACCATGGCTATGGAATCGGCTCCGGTTTCGGATATTTCCGGCATGGTGGAGGACAAGGATACAGAGAATATCGCTTTTTCCAGTTCGAGTCCGTGTAGGGAAGCCTCGATGGCTTTTGCAAATGGGACGGAGGCCTTCAGCCTGGATTCATGCAGGGCGGAGGCGGTGGCTTCAAGGTCTTTCCGGGCTGAGGCGATTTCTTTCTCCAGCTCTTCTTTCCTCTCTGTCAGGGAAGAAACGTCGAACAGCTTTCCTCCCAGGGCTTCTTTTTTCTCCAGAAGCTCCTCGACCGTGGTGGCGTCGAATTTCCGGAAAAGGTCGTAGATGAACGACATCCTTTCCTCTACCTTGGCGAGCCTCTCTCCGGAGACTTCGGTCTTTTCATCAAGGTCTTCCACCGAAGACAGGATGTCTGCCATCTCCAGCCTGGAGGACTCGATCCTCTGCGAAAGGCTTTCTGCCTCCGGGATGAACTTTCCCGTGCGGGAAAGCATCCTGGCTGCTTCCTTGAGGGATGCGTCAAGCGAAGGCCTTCCTGATCCGTCATCGCCGGAGAACAGGCTGACCACTCCTGAGAGATTCTCCTTGATGCTCTCGGCATTGGCCAGGGCCTTTTGTTCGGCTTCCAGGCCTTCCAGCTCCCCGGCGGAAAGACCGGCGGCCTCGAGGACTGAAAACCTGGACTGGTTGTATTCCCTGTCCCTCTCGAGGGTCTCCAGTTCCTGCCGGACTTTTGCAAGTTCCCTGTTGAGGGAAAGATGACGGGAATGAAGGGTGCGGCATCTTTCCAGAAGGCCGGAATTGCCGGCATAACGGTCAAGGATGGAGAGCTGGAACCTGCGGTCGTTGAGAAGGGATGTCTGATGCTGGGAATGGATGTCTACAAGGCCGGGGGCGAGGGAAGAGAGGACGGAGACATTCACGGGGGAGTCGTTGACAAACGAACGGGAACGTCCGTTTCGTCCTACCATCCTCCGTATGATAAGGTCTCCTCCGTTCCAGTCGGCTTCCGCTCCTTCCACGATGTCCCTGAGGGATTCGTCGGCGCCGGAGAATTCCGCTTCGACTATGCAGTTGTCGGCTTCCGCTCCTACAGCGGCGGCATCGGCTTTCGCTCCGGTCAGGAGGGAAAGGGCCCCCAGAAGGATGGATTTGCCGGCTCCTGTCTGTCCGGTAATAATGACCAGACCCTCCGGAAAAAGGATATCCAGAGAGTCTATCAGTACGTAGTTCCTTATCGACAGGGACCGCAGCATGGCGGGTTATTCGTCGCTCTTGCCGCTTTCTTTGTTCACAGCCGGTTTCCCCTCTTCAGGACCGGCCGTGCGGTAGTAAAGGTCTCCTTCCTCGAACTCCTTGATGGCGATGAGGTCAGGTTTTGGAAGATGCTCGTAGTATTTGGAGATTTCAATCTGTTCCTTGTTTTCGAACACCTCTTCCATGGTGTCGCGCTCGTTCTTGAAATCTTCGAGCTTCTTGTTGAGCTCCTTTTTCTCGGCAAGGGCTATCTGGTTGGCCCTCTTATACATTACAACTACTGATTCGTAAATGTTGCCGGTAGGTTCGGCAAGGTACTTTACGTCCCTGGTAATGGTGTTGCCGGGAACGTTCTTCACAATATCCATCTTTAAAAAGTATTTGTTCTATATAGATTACACCCCGTGGGATGCGGAAGGTTTCATTTTTTTTCAGTCTTCTCGAGTTTCTTGATCTCCTTCTCGAAGTCCTTGTTTTTCTCCATCAGTTCTTCATCTGAACCGGAGAACCTTCCGAGGGCTTTCTGGGCCCTTTTATAATATACGTCCAGCTGGCGCCTGTACGATGATTCCGGGAGTTCGCCGACGAAATTCAGGTAGTCGTCCACGAATGTAAGGTATCTCTCCTTTTTCTTGTCCTCCACGCTCATCGCTGCGAACCTGTAGGATGCCATTGCGGTGTAATAGAGGATCTTCTCCCTGTAGATATTGTCCGAGTTATCCTTAAGGACATTCTTGAATGCGGTGCGGGCGGCCTTGTAGTCTTCCATCTTGTAGTAGAGCCTGGCCGACTCGAAAGCCTTGTGGTCCAGCCTTTCGTTCAGGTCCGAGAGCATGTTCCTGCAGACTTCCTCATGGGGATTCCCGGGATATTCCGCGAGATACTCGCCGATGGCGGCCAGGGCGGCATAGGTGGGTTTCTGGTCGAGTTCATAGCGGAAGCAGGCCCTGTAGAGGCAGTCTATCCTGAGGAACCTTGCATCTTCGGAGAAGGGACTGAGGGGGAAATCGTTGACAAAGTTGGAGAAATTGGTCTCCGCAGTGTAATAATCTTTGTTCCTGTAGTTGCTCAAGCCCCAATAGTACTGCACGGTGTCTTCCTTCGGGAATCCCTTCGCCTGGACGGTCAGGGACTCGAAAAGTTTGCTGGCCTTTTCGAACTTGCCCCTGTTGAAATAGTCGAAGGCGGCAGTATATTTGGAATCGACGTCGTTGCTGTTGAGGATCATGTCGAACTGGGACCGGCAGGAAGCTGCTGCGGCCAGGACAAGTGCCAGGAAGAGTATCTTTTTGTAAATGTTCATCTTATCGTTTGTTTTCTGACAGGAATCGTTCGGCATCGAGGGCGGCGCGGCAACCGGAGGCTGCGGCAGTGATCGCCTGCCGGTAGAGGGGGTCCTGGACGTCACCTGCGGCGAAGAC
>CACXFP010000156.1 GCA_902766985.1 uncultured Bacteroidia bacterium
CCGCCTTCACGTACAGGCCTCCTTTCTCCTTCCTCAATTCGGAAAGGATTCCGGTACTGGAAAGAACCCTGGGGCCTTTCCCTTCCGCGCCGATTATGAAGGCTGCAGCGCAGGCATCCCTACCTTTCAGGTCAAGCGGAAGGACGATCCCTGATTCGCCGGACGAGAAGGGATGGCCGATAACCCCGAGCACCGACCCATCTTTGAAAGGTATGACAAGGTCCTGATCCACATCCTCCTGGGAAAATGCGGTCACAAGGCCGTAGCCGTTTTCCGGATTGGCCTGGACATACACCTCCGGGGCATCATCCACCATGCCGGTCTTTCTCACCGGACATCCGGCCACATGGGGCAGGACGCATTTGGCCTTCATCACAAGGTCGCGTATCGCAGCCCTCTGCTCCGCGGTGGTCAGGTCAAGATTGCCCCAGAACCCATGCCCGCAGGTAAGGGCGCTGACCGTATTGTAAATCGAGCAGCCATCGTTGTCCTGAGGGAACATCGCATAGGTGAACACCTCCTGTGGCATGAAGAAGGAATACTCATTGATGACGCCACGCAAGCTCCTCGTCCTCAAGGAAGTATAGTCTCCGTACCAGGATGCTCCGTTGTTGATGAAATACAGCTTGCCCTCCTGGAGAGGCATCAGCCCTATCATGCAGCGTTCCCATTCGGTGAGGTCGTTCTCGATGACCAGGTCCGGACAGTACTCCCGCAGTTCCCTCATCAGCCTTACGGCATAGACCGGAGCGAGATAGTTGTAGCGGTCGATTCTCTCCTTCCTGGTATTGCTTTCATCTCCGTGCCACAGGCCCGGACAGTCGCTCAGGGCCGTGTCGAAAGAGTCCCATTTGAAATATCTTACCCCCTGGTCGACGAGGGATTTCAGAGTGGACAGCAGCACATTGTAATACGGTCCTACGAGATCCATGACAGGGTACTCGAACTGGCCCCTCACCGGATTGCCATCCATATCCTTGACCAGCCATTCAGGATGTTCCTTGGCTGCCGGCATGTCATAGTTGGTCCCGGCGAGCGAAATCCACACTCCTGTGGTCATCCCGTGGCTGTTTATCCGTTCCACGAGGGGTGCGAGGCCGTTCGGCAGCCTGTCCCTGTCAGGAGTCCAGTCCCCCAGCCTGCTCCAGCCATAGTCGATCACAAAGCAGTCCAGCCCCATTTCCGCTGCATGGTCGATTTCCCTGAGGAGGCGCTTTTCATCCATGCAAAGCAGAAGGGAGTCTTCCGGCATGGCTCTCTGCATGCCCCAGGTATTGTAGTAGAAATGCGCCTTGCGGGAGGGCAGGTGGTCGGAGATCCTGCGATAGATGTAGTCGTGTATCGCATCGTAGGGATCGGCGTCCGGCTCAAGTAGAGTCAACGAGGACCACATGGTCTCGTACCAGCCGTCCGAAGGGATCTCTTCCCCGTCCAGATAGGCTCCGCGGCGGACATGGTTGTCCACGATGAGGCCGCCGTCCCGGAGCGACGCCTCGGTCGCGATGAACCAGAAATCGTCGTCGGTGAGGAAATCGAGGTTGCCCTGGATATCCTGGAAGGCGTCGTTACCCGCAGCGGGAGCGACCTTCCTTCCCGGCCCCATGAACGACCTGTCCTGGGAAGCGTGCTCATAAGAGGTAATCACCTGGTACTGAGGAGTCTTTACTATCATCAACGGGCCCTTCAGGGGAATCGGGGCATCACCCCTCTTCAGCGGAAAACTGACGGTGTCGGGATGGTTGACCTGACGGGTGAGGGCCTCGTCCTTGTAGGTGGTGAACCTGGCCATGCTGAGTTCGGTCACCTCCGCCTGCGCCGCATCTGAAGCAAAGGTATATCTGGGGAAAACAAGGTGCTGCTTCCCGCCGTTACCGGTCAGGTGGAACTTCCCTTTTTCCGAAGACCTGAGCCTCATTCTCTCCCTTATTACCGGGGCATCCTTGAAATACTCCCTGTCCCACTCGAGGACAAGGCCGGACAGACTGTCTAGGCCGCCAAAACGGTATGTCTTCACGATGCCTCCGTTCGCAAGGGTTTTCGTCTGCGTCCCGGCATATTTCCAGACTTGATCGTCCGATGTCCATACCTTCCCGTCCAGGCAGAGCTCGAAGACGGGGACGTTTCCAAAGGGGATTATCTCCTTTCCTCCGGCTGAAAAAGAAGACTGGACGATCCGCCCGTCCCTGACGGACAGACCGGCTTCAAAAACCGGGTTCGACACTTTGAGGTTGTTGCAGGATACCGAAGCCACACATAAGGCCAGAAAAAAGACAGCAAGGCGATTCATCATTTCCGTATTGGTTTTCAGTGCGAATATACAAAATTGTTGATTTCTCTGTGGATTTCTTTTCCGGCAAACGCAGTGATATTTGATCGATATTGGGTATATTCGTTGCGCTGAATCAATATCGTCTCATCTCCAATGACTGACCAGGAACTTATCGGACACTTGCGCACTGTCCCGGATTTTCCCGTTAAAGGAATTCTGTTTTGGGATGTTACCACCCTTTTCAAAGATCCCGGAGCTTTCGGGGAAGTGGTGGGGCGCATCTGCGACATCTATAAAGACAAGGGTATAACCAAGGTCGCCGGCATCGAATCCAGGGGGTTCATAGCCGGCGCTGCCGTTGCTTCCAGGCTCGGTGCCGGCTTCGTGCCCGTCAGGAAACCCGGAAAGCTTCCAGCCGACACCGTCTCCGCAACCTATGACAAGGAATACGGGAAGGACACCATCGAAATCCACGCCGACGCCATCACGCCCGACGACGTCGTCCTCATCCATGACGACCTCCTGGCTACGGGGGGCACGGCCCGCGCCGCCGTCGAACTCGTGAACAAATTCCACCCGAAGAAAGTTTACGTCAATTTCCTCATCGCCCTCAAGGAATTCGACATGTTGAAGAATTTCCCTGAAGACACCACCACACTTCTCACTCTCTAACGGCAATCATCAAACAACTTATCTTATAGACCCATGTTAAAAAAACTCTTCGTTCTCGCCGCCCTGGCGACCCTCGGTCTTTCGCTTAAGGCCCAGACCAATTTCCAGACCTTTTACGACCTGAGTCGTGA
>CACXFP010000157.1 GCA_902766985.1 uncultured Bacteroidia bacterium
CCAGCGGACAACCCCACCCCTGGCCTGAGATGTGTAACCACCCCAGCAGGTGTTCGGATTCTTGATTGCAGCGTACTTGAAACCGAAACCGGCGAGGACGGTGGGCAGGCAGCTGGTGAAACAAGGTTCCTCGCAGGCGTATGTATTTATGCTGATTCCCGGAAAATGCTCTTCAAGCTTCCTGATGCCGTATTCCAGCTGCCGGATGACGCTCTCTCCTCCGATATTGAAGAAGTATGGCTGGGCATACGTGGGATTGTTGTATTCGACCCTGTCGCCCTCCGCAAGGCGTTCCCTGAGACGTCCGTAATCCAAAGGGGCGACCACCATGACGCTGTCCCAGGTTTCGGGTTCTATCTCAAGGCCTATTTTCAAGTCAGGATTGTCGTCAAGCAGGTCACACATGTATCCGGTATATGTCTCAAGCGGATAATGGCCATAGACGCCTCCGTGAAAACCGTCGACGAAATAATTCTGTGCTCCGAGCATGGAGGGAAATACGACTGCGGCAAGCAGGACAGAAAGGATGGTTTTGTTCATTATTCTGGGTTTATCTCTTGTAAAGATATTCATTTTATTCCACTCCAGGCATTTTTTTCGTATATTTACATTGAATGTACGAAAACAGGAAGCCCATGAAAAAAATCAGGATTATTCTGGTTCTGGCTATTGCGGCCATGTTCGCCGGTTGTACCCGGGTCGTACCCGGGACGGCATTGTTCACTCCCGTAGAGTATGTGACAACCAATGAACCCTCTGTCCCGGAAGGATATTTCCGTAATCCGATATTGCCCGGGTTCTATCCGGACCCGAGCATCTGCCGGGTCGGGGATGATTACTGGATGGTCAATTCTTCCTTCGCGTATTTCCCCGGATTGCCGGTGTGGCACAGCACCGACCTGATACACTGGGAGTCCTGCGGACCTGCGCTGAGCCGCAGCCATGATTTCTTCCTCGCCCCGCCGGCCAACATCGTGACTGGAAGCTACGCCCCACAGATCACGTTCAACCCTGCCAACGGATTATACTACATCATCAACACTTACGTCGCGGGGTACTGGAATTTCTTTATCACTTCCCCCGACCCCGCTTCCGGACAATGGAGCGAACCCACGATCCTGCCCGAAGTGCCGGGCATCGACCCAAGCATTCTCTTCGATCAAGACGGCCGGGCGTATATCGTAAGCGCTCCGGGCCGGGATGCGATCGGAGAGACCAAACTGTACGCCGAGGACAACGCCATCGTCCTCTTTGACTTCGACTACGAGAAAGGCGTTACCGGTGAGATGACCGTCATCGCACGTTCCGGCGTCCACCCCGAAGAGCAGCCGAATGCGCTGGAAGGCCCGCATCTGTACCACATAGGCGACAAGTACTTCCTCATGTGTGCCGAAGGCGGTACCATGCTCGGTCACAGCGAAGTGATCTTCGAGGCTCCTTCGGTGAAGGGCCCTTATACCCCCTGCCCGATCAACCCCATTCTTACCCAGAGGGATGTCCCCGACGCCGACATCCGCTGCACCGGCCATGCCGACCTGGTACAGTCCGCCTCGGGAGAGTGGTATGCCGTATTCCTCGGGACCGAATCATACGACGGGGAATACAATTTCAACACCGGAAGGCAGACTTTCCTGCACCCCGTAACCTGGACAGAAGGACAGCCCGTCATATTGCCTGCAGGAGAGAAACTTCCTTCGCAAATTCCCCTCAACGACGACCTGAAGGCCCTCGGCGCCGCAAACCGCATCTCGGGAGTCGACACCCGACAGCCCGGGCCTCTATGGAACGGGCGCGACGGCCTTTCCGACCAGACGCTGTTTATACGGAATCCCGTCTCCGGGTCGCTCAAAGGCCTTACATGGGAGGGCGGCGCTGCCGGCTCCGAAGACTTCGATTTCAACAAGGGCCGTTTTGAAGGACCATTCTGGCATATCCGCCGCAGCGGAAAGATGGAACTGCGGCCGAAAACAGTGAGCCTTCGGGAGGAAGACAACCCTGCCGCCATCTGCCAAAGGGTTACCTCAAAGACTTTCACAATGACTACGACCATGACGTTCGACCCTCAGGGCGAGGATGACGCGGCCGGGCTCCTGCTTTTCCAGAACCATGACAACATGATGACCTTCTCAAAGACCCGTGACACCGACGGCAAGGTCGTGATGAAGCTGGAGGAAATCAGCGGAGGAAAAACTGCGAAGAGTTTCAAAGAGACACTGGGCGAAAAAGAGGCCGGAAAGCCTGTCACCCTCAAGGTTGAAGCGGAAACAGCCGTGGATTATGTGTTCAGCGTTTCCTTCGACGGGGGCAAAAGCTGGCGCAAAATCGGAGAGCCACTTGACGGCCATACGCTTAAATCCTCATATTACTGGGGCTTCACCGGAGCCGTGGCCGGAGTGTTCGCATATACGAAGGAATAGCCCTGAAGCACAGATTTACCTTTTGTTTACACAGACATGAACAAGATTCTCAGCACCCTTGCCTTAGCCTCGCAGGTTCTACTATGCCTTTCATGTTCATCCCGGACGAGTATCGGGGAAGAGGAATACATGGACAAGCTCCGCGGGGGCTGGGCCGGAAAGATCATCGGCGTCCAGTTCGGCCAACCGCATGAATTCCATCATCTTGGCAATATCGATGACGGAGTCCTCGAATGGGAACCCGGATTTGTCGAAGGGGCATTGGGGCAGGACGACATCTACACCCAGCTGTCGTTCATGAAAACGCTTGAACATCATGGTCTCGACGCATCCTCCGACCTCCTTGCCGAGGCCTTTGCGGGAGCTGGATTCGACCTCTGCCACGCCAATCTCCAGGCACGCAAGAACTGGAGGGACGGCCTGCGTCCGCCCATGACCGGTTCCGCACAATATAATATCCATGCAGACGACATTGATTTTCAGATAGATGCCGATTTTATCGGATTCATGTGCCCGGGAATGCCCGGCTTGGTCAGAAGCTATTGCGACCGTATCGGCCCCATCATGAATGACGGAGACGGAATATACGGAGGGGTATTCATCGCAACGATGCATTCTCTCGCATTTTTCAGCGACGACATTCTCGACATTGTGGAAGGGGCGCTGCGCAACATTCCCTCAGAGAGCGCCTATGCAAGATGCGTAAGCGATGTCGTGGCCTGCTACAAGGCCGATTCTTCAGACTGGAAGGCTGCATGGAAAACCGTCCAGGAGAAATGGGGGAACCATATCTGCCATCCCAACCATCCCTTCGACATAGATGCCAAAATCAACGGTGCTTACGTCGTAATTGGTCTTCTCTACGGCGGCGGGGATTTCAGGAAAACAATGGAAATCTCAATACGGTGCGGCCAGGATGCCGATTGCAACTCTTCCAACGCGGCTGCCGTCTGGGGTATAATGCACGGATATGACGCAATCCCTGAAGAGTTTCGCCAGGGACTCGGGACCATATCCGGGAAGAAATTCGCCTACACGGATTACAGCTGGGAGGAAGCCGTGGACTGTACGGCCGGATTCGCCAGGGAAAATATCCTCTCTTCTGGAGGCCGCGTCCGCGACGGCAAGTGGACGATCAGGCTTCAGAAGCCTCAATTTACAGGGAAGTGCCGCCAGTCGTTCCCTGAAATGCGATATGTGCGGTCCGTGTATACTACTGATGCCTCTTGGCATTTTGAAGGCGCGTGGGACAGTTTCGTCGAGTGGAATCAAGTTAACGAACCGGTCATCGAGACAGTTGAAGCCGGTGCTTCGGCCGAGATATCTTTCGAAGGCGGCATGGTAAGTCTCATCGGTGGCTGGGATACGGACTGCGGAAAGGCAGACGTCTACATTGACGGAGTCCTTGTCCGGAGGATAGACAGCTATTTCGCCTATCGCTGCGGCTTTATGCCCATCAACCGCAACGCCCTCTTCCTCGTTTCAGGACTTGGACCCGGTCCCCATACCCTCAAAATCGTCAATACCGGCGACCGCAACCCTGAATCAAGCGGCAATCGACTTATGTTCAACCGCCTGGACATCTACGACATGCCCTCACCCCAGGAACGGTAAAAGCCTTCGCCGGAAAGACGGTGAAGGCTTTCATCTCTTTTTTATTACGATATCAGACTTCGGTAGCGGTGCTGAATTCGCGGAGGAAACGCATGTCGTTTTCGAAATAGTGGCGGAGGTCATTGACCTGCCACTTGAGCATCGCAATGCGCTCTATCCCCATACCAAATGCGAAACCACTGTATTTCTTTGAATCTATACCGCTGGCTTCCAAGACGTTGGGGTCGACCATACCGCAGCCGAGAATCTCAAGCCAGCCGGTTCCCTTGCAAATGTTGCATCCTTTCCCATGGCATATGTTGCAGCTCACGTCAACCTCGGACGAGGGTTCGGTGAAGGGGAAATAACTGGGCCTCATGCGTATCTTGGCATCGGCTCCGAACATCTCGCGGGCGAAAAGGAGAATGGCCTGCTTGAGGTCGGCAAAGGTGACGTTTTCGTCGATATAAAGACCTTCCACCTGATGGAAGATACAGTGGGCGCGGGCGCTGATAGCCTCGTTGCGGAACACCCTGCCGGGGCAGATAACCCTGATGGGAGGCTTCTGGGTCTCCATCGTGCGTACCTGGATGCTGGAAGTATGCGTCCTGAGCAACAAGGGGTTAAGATGTCCTACGGAAACAAAGAACGTATCCTGCATATCCCTGGCCGGATGGTTGGGAGGGAAGTTCAGCGCCTCGAAGACATGGTAGTCATCCTCGATTTCCGGACCCTCGGCCACATCATAACCGAACTTGCGGAAGATGTCGACTATTTCCTGCCGTACTATGGAAACAGGGTGCCTGGATCCCAGGGGAAGGGGCTCTCCCGGCATGGTAAGGTCGGTCTTCCTGGAATCTTCCCCGGCAGAAGCCTCGGCCACGGAGTTCTTCAGTTCCTCTATCCTGGACATCGCCGCTTGCTTGAGTTCATTCAGGCTGCGTCCGAATTCCTTCTTCATTTCAGGAGCTACGGTTCGGAACTCTTCGAACATCCTGGTTATCTCTCCCTTTTTGCCAAGGAGCCTAACCCTGGCCTCTTCCACTTCCTTTTCCGTCTTGCACTTCAGCTCACCGAGAGCTGACATCAATTTCTCTATTTCCTGCCTGGTCATATTTCTGTTTTCACTAAAGATTCTTCGCTTCGGAGCGGCAAATATAATTATTTTCCTCCTTCTTTCAGTTCCTTTGCGGCCTTGGACGCTTTCTCGCGGCGCTTCTGGCGCGCAATGGCTTCCTTCCTGGCCCCGCCCTTCATGTATTTTTCCCATTGTTCGTCAGTGAG
>CACXFP010000158.1 GCA_902766985.1 uncultured Bacteroidia bacterium
AAATGGCTGGGCGAGAACGACTACGCCCTTGTCTACAAACATATCGGCGTGGACGGGAGCGTACGCAAGATCGAGGCTCCCAAGATCACTCCCATAGTGACCAACCGCGACAAACAGAGCGATTTCCTCACCGAAATCCAGAACAGTGCGGTCAAGGAGATCGAACCGGTCTTCATCGACTTCTCGAAAGATATGTCGAAATTCAGCGCCAAAGGCCTGGATGTCTTGTATAAACAAAACATAACCAACGACATAGCCTCTCTCAGCTACAGGTTTGACACCGAACTCATGCAGGATCCCGCCCTCAGCTTCGCCCTGGACTATGTGGGTTACCTGGGTACAAAAGAGCTTACGGCCGAACAGATAGCATCCCTGATGTACACATGCGCATGCAGATTCAGTTTCAATGCTTCAGGAAGCGTAACTACAGTCTCCGTATCAGGCCTTGACGAGAATATCGGCAAAGCGATGGCGGCAGTTGACGCCCTCCTGAACGGAGCCGTCGGCGATGAAGTTATACTCGCCAACCTCAAGGCCCAGACAATCAAGGACAGGGCCGATACCAAGCGCAACCAGAGGGCATGCTACGGAGCCCTACGCAACTATATTACATACGGTCCAGAATACATCCGCAGGACCACCCTCACCAACGCCCAGCTCATGGCCCTGACTTCAGAGGAGCTTTTGTCAAAGGTAAAGAGCCTGGGGTCCAAGATGCACCGCGTCCTGTACTACGGCCCCGAATCTGAGTCAGAGCTTGCAGCGACCCTTGAAAAGAATCACTCCGTCCCCGGGGAACTTGAACCTCTTGCCCTGGAGATACCCGTATCCAGGCAGACACCTGGCAGCGAAGTCATATTCGCCGACTACCCTTCCCGCCAGTTCTATTACTGGCAGTATTCCAACAGGGGCGAGAGATATGATGCTTCACAGAATCCTTCCATCAACCTGTTCAACGACTACTTCGGAGGAGGCATGAACACCGTCGTATTCCAGGAAATGAGGGAGGCGCGGGCCCTTGCCTATTCCGCAAGCGCCTATCTTGCGACACCTTACTACAAGGAAGACTCCTACTCGTTCTCAGCCTTCATAGCATCCCAGAATGACAAACTGACACAGGCCGTGGAGGCATTTGACCAGATTATCAATGACATGCCCAAATCCGACAAGGCTTTCGAGATCGCCAGGGCAAGCCTGCTCTCCCGCCTGCGTACGGAAAGGCATACGGGAATGGACGTCCTCAGCGAGTATCTCCGCTGTGAAATGCTCGGGACGAGTGAACCCGAGGCAAAGGCTGTCTTCGAAGCCGTTCCGTCCCTGACGCTGGACGACCTGGCCGCAACACAGGACAGATGGGTGAAGGACCGCACCTATGTCTACGGCATCCTCGGAGACCGAAGCGACCTGGATATGAAGTTCCTGTCCACCCTGGGACCCGTCAGGGTCGTTTCAAGCGAAGACATCTTCGGCTATTGATCCATAACGTATTCGGTTACGTTTTTCAGGCCCGGGATTCCGAAATAGGACTCCACGATATCTCCTTTAAGCCAGACCATCCTGCCAAGCAAGGCAGGGTGGTCTGCAAGGTTTACGGCCGAGCGGACCGCCTCCCTGGACAGCTGGACCGACAGGCAGGACGACTTTGAGGACACGGATGTGCGTTCAGCTATGGCTATGTTGGTCCGGGAGGAGAACGGACCCTTGAAGGAGATGCCTTCCGCAGCCTTCGTCAAGTCACCGCCCACGATGTAGCCATACACCCAGACACCTTTCTCCCCGACGCTGGCAACTGCCTGGCCTACACTCAGGGCTCCTTCCGGAGCCGATCCTCCGCCCTGCCCGCCTTCGGTGGAAGCAGCATCGTAAATCCATGTCATAGTCGTATCTACCACGATGTCGAATTCCATTCCGGAATTCCCCGCCCCCTCTCCGGGAGGAGGGGTAGAAACCCCTACGGTAAGGATGTCCTTCCGAAGCAACTCCCTGGTATATATTATCTTCTTCCTACCCTGGTTGCTCAGGACCACGGACACGGGGCCGGGTCGGAAATAGGCAACCCTCTTTTCATTTACAGTGTATTCGAGCGAGCCGTCGGCCGATTCAACATACATTGTACCGTCCGGATAAGTATCGCGGAACGAACTCCCGATCCTCAGCCTGATCCCGCAATTGATGAGGCCGCAGTTCAGGGTACACCTCGTCATCTTGCCGTCCTCCACGACAACGGCCTGTTCATCCCCGAATTGGGGCATCGAGAACTGCGGTGCTGCGAAATCGATCGATCTGGCGTTTATCACATATTCCCCTGGAGGGACCTCCACGGATTCAGGAGAGTCATGGTACGGCCCGCTGTATATTTCATCCCCAGATGCGGACCGCACATCCAGGATAAAGTTGTTCGTGTCCACCACGGATTCCGCAGCCCTCGTGAAGAACAGGTTCGATGTAGGAGAGAAATGCCAGCTCAAACGGCCATGGGAGCCGTCACCTAAGCCTGCGATATCGCAGGAAGCCATGCATAGGGACACAGCCGCGATTGCGGCGGAAAGCTGTTTCGGGGACAGCCGGCCCCGTGTAGGAGTTTTCATAGTTCACGGTTTTTCCCAAATATAGCGACATCATGAAAGGGAAACGAAAAGAAAAACAAAAAATCTGCTTTCAAAAGAAAAATTCACGGGACGGTTGCATCACTGCGACCGTCCCGCTACTTAACCTAAACTTAAACTATGAAAAACTTCGTTACAAATATAACGATAATTTTTATAAAACAATATAATTCAACAATTTTTATCGTTCCCGGCGCAGCCGGTCATTTTACGAAACGCAGCTTGGCATATTTGAGCAGCAGCAGCTTTTCCCCATATTCGTCAAAGGCAATCCTCGCCTTGAGATCAGGAATGGTGCCGGAAATGTCCAGAATCCTGCCTTTCCCGAAACGGTTGTGTTCAACCCTCTGGCCGGCACGGAACTTGTCCATGGTCTCGGGAACGAACTCGGCATCGGGAATCTTCGGAGGAAGAGGACGGGATGCCGCCTGGATACGGGATACGGGAGAAGCGGAAGGGGAAGGGGAAGAAGGCGCGGGACGCGACGGCCTGCGGTCCTGATTTTTCCCGAATGCACCGAAGTTTCCCCGCCACATATTATCACGCACAGGGCCTGAATGGGAAGGAGGGATCTCTTTCAAGAGAGGATTCGATATGTATTTACCGTCGATTTCCCTAAGGAACCGGCTCGGAGAGTTCTCCTCGGTTTTTCCGTTCCTCATCCGCGTGTCGCAGTATGTCAGGATCACGGCCTTCTTGGCCCTGGTCACCGCCACATAGAAGAGCCTCCTTTCTTCTTCCACGTCCTGCCTCGACGAAAGCATGTTGAGGGAAGGGAAAAGGTTTTCCTCCATTCCCGAGACATAGACATAAGGGAATTCCAGACCTTTCGCCGAGTGGACCGTCATAAGGGCAATCTTGTTCCTGGAATCTTCGCCGTCGGCGGAATCCACGGCTGTCAGCAGGGAGATGTTCTCGAGGAACTGGTCCAGGGTCGCGAGAGGGATTGCGGCTTCATCTATGTCACTTGCATCGGATTCGCCCAGCATTTCCTCGCGGTATTCATTGCGCCTCTCCTCTTCGAAAGAGGCTATGCTGCTCATGAGTTCCTCCACGTTGGCTGCCCTGGACTGTCCTTCTATGGAGTTGTCGCTCTTATAGAACAGGTACAGTCCCGACTCGTCAGCGAGGGAGGCCGCAAGGTCCCGCGCCCCCGTTGAAGCGACCCGCCCGGCTGCCCGGGAAATCATGTCCGCAAAGGCCTTCAAGCGCGTTATCGCGGCGTTTTTGAGGCCATACTGCCCAAGGCTGGGAAGGTATACGGCCTTGAAGAGGGATACGCCCTCCGACCTGGCCGCCTCCGCAAGGGCCTTCAGCGATGTGTCGCCGATTCCCCTGGAAGGTTTGCCCACGGCCCTGGTGAAAGACTCGTCATCGTTCGGGTTGACCGCAAGCTTCAGGTAGGCCATCATATCCTTGACCTCAGCCCTCTCGAAGAAAGAATTGCCGGACCATATCATGTACGGAAGGTTCCTCCGCCTGAGGGCCTCCTCTATGGCACGCGACTGGGAATTCGTCCTGTACAGTACTGCAAAGTCCTGGTATTGGGCTCCTTCCTGCTGCATCCTCGAGATGATGGATGAGGCTATCATCACTCCCTCCTCCTTTTCCGTAAACGACCGCATGAGACGTATCTTCTCCCCTTCTTCGCCCACGGAATAGCAGTTTTTCGGTATCCTCCCTTCATTCTTGGAAATCAAGGAATTGGCAGCTTCGACTATAACCTTGGTGGAACGGTAGTTCCTTTCGAGCCGGAACACCCTGCAAGCAGGGAAATCCTTGCGGAAATCCAGGATGTTCTGGACCTTTGCGCCCCTGAATGCGTATATGGACTGGGAATCGTCCCCTACCACGCAGATGTTCCCGTGCGCCTGACTCAGCTTCCTGATTATCAGATACTGGGCATAGTTCGTGTCCTGGAACTCATCCACCAG
>CACXFP010000159.1 GCA_902766985.1 uncultured Bacteroidia bacterium
GGAATCGGGCTCGACTCCACGAAACAGTTGCGGTAGAGGGGAAGCAGACTGTAGAACAGCCTCCTGGCCTCATCCATCCGGTTCGCCCAGATCGCCTCTACCATCTTCACGATCGGCCCTGGAGCTATGTTCGATGCCACGCTGATGATTCCGTCGGCACCGGTCGCCATCAAGGAAAGCGTCTCGTCATCATTCCCGCTGAGTACGCTGAATCCTTCCGGAGCACAACGGATTATCTCCGCTATCTGCGAATACTTCCCGGAAGCTTCCTTTACCGCAACGATATTGGGAATTTCAGCCAGACGGAGGGTTGTCTCCGCATTCATGTTTGCCCCGGTACGTCCGGGCACGTTGTACAGGACGATGTTCTTGTCCGTAGATTCAGCTACGGCCTTGAAATACTGGTACATACCTTCCTGGGTAGGCTTGTTGTAATAAGGCACCACGACCAGAAAGGCATCCGGTCCGCAAGGAGACAGGAGCCTCATGTTCTCGAGGGTGGCGGCGAGGGAGTTGGACCCGGCGCCTGCGATGACAGGTACTCCCGGGCATTGCTCCTTCGTGAATATGAGGATGTCAACCTTTTCCGTTGCCGTAAGGCAGGGAGTTTCGGCTGTAGTGCCGAGAGGGACGAGGAAATGCACGCCGGCGTCTTTCTGCTGCTGAAGGATTCCTCCGAGAGCTTCGAAATCGACGGACCCGTCCTTGAACGGGGTCACCAGCGCGGTGCCTAGGCCCCTGAATATCTTATCTTTCATAATCTCAGTCTTTGAAAAAAAGTTCCTTGAATTCGTGTACGCCCTTCAGGCCTTCGGTCATCCTGGCCGCCAACACGGCGCCGGAAGCGAAGCCCTGACGGGAAAAAGCCTCATGCTCAAGGGTTATCCTGTCGGCAAGGCCCTCGAACCCGACGGTGTGGGTACCCGCAAGTTCGCCCACCCTTACGGAGCTTACCGGCGGCTGCGCCCCCATCCCTTCGGCAACGGCAGCTGCAAGGGATTTGGCCGTACCGCTAGGGGCATCGAGTTTATGGATATGGTGCTTCTCCACGATATATGGACTATAGCCGCCCGCCTTGCCCAAAAGTTTGGAAACCAATGAGACAGCAGCAGAGAACACATTCACGCCGACGGAAAAGTTGGAAGACCAGATCATGGGCGTGCCGCATTTCTCGAAGCAGGAAACCACCTCTTCGCGGATGTCATCCCATCCGGTGGTACCCACCACCACTGCCTTGAAATTGGAAGCCAGGACAGGATAGTTTTTCCTGAAGGCGTCCGGAGTGGTAAAGTCGATGCACACGCACTCCTTTGCCTCGGAGACCGGGAAGGCCGCGATGTCCTCGCTCGCTCCAGCGACCTCTATCCCATTGTCTTTCAAAATCTTTTCAATCATATGACCCATCCGGCCATATCCGCTGATCACAACTTTCATTTTCCGAATATCCTTTTATGGAGTTCCTTTACGGTTTCCCTGACACCCGCAAGGTCGACAACATAGCTTTCGCTCATTCCGACAGGATCGTCATGGATCATGGCCACCTTGCCCGCACAACTGCGGACGGTGTCCCTCAGTCCGGAAAGTTCTACGACATCCTTGCCGACGACACTCAGCTGCGCCTTGTCCCTGTAAAGGGTGGCTTCGCCAAGGGCAGATATCTCGGAGAGGGCCTCGTCGAAGCCGGGCTGATCCTTTTCAAGGGTAAGGCAGAGAAGGGCCTGTGAATAATTGAGGAGGCAGACCTTGATGCGGCGGGAAGTGAGGATATCCATCACACGGGCCGTCATCGTCTCCGTGCCGGTGAGGGTCCTTGAGCGGACTTCCAGATAATCGACGTCTTCGCGGAATGCTATCGATTTTGGTCCGGATGTGGAAAGGTCGCCCCGGACAACTGCAGAGCCTTCGCAAGGAATGTTGTATGAGTTCTTTACATAGATGGGAATATTCCTGCTCCGGGCCGGTTCGATGGTAAGGGGATGAAGTACGCGGGCACCGAGCCATGCCATCGAAGCGGCCTCCTCGTAGGAAACCTTCTCGATCCTGCAGGTGTCTTCAACCACGCGGGGATCGGCCGTACGGATGCCGTCAACGTCGGTCCATATCTCCACCCTGGAGGCCCTTAAGGCCATTCCGAATATAGCTGCGGAGTAGTCCGAGCCTTCGAAACCGAGGACGGAAGTGGAGCCTTCCTTGGTGGAGGCCACGAAGCCCTGGGTCAGGATGACGTCCGCCCCCTTGAAAGCCTCGGGAATGAGCCAGCGGATGTCTCCTTCCGTCTCTTCCATATCGGGCCGGGCACTCATATAATCGTCGTTGGTTATAATCATACGCCTGGCATCCAACCATTTGGCCTTCAACCCTTTGTCATTCATCGCCGCAGCGATGATGGTAGAAGAGAGCATCTCTCCCGTGGAGATTATGCGGGCGTTGCTCCGCAGGGAGAGTTCCCCGATGCGGCATACTCCCTCGGCAAAGTCCGAGAGGCTGTCGCACTGGGAGTTGATGGAAGAAAGGCAGTCGGCCAGGATAGGCCCGTCGGAAATGAGCTCGCGGGAGAGGGCGACATGCCTCTCCCTGAGTTGGGCCATAAGGTCTGATACAGTCCTCTGGTTCTGCATCTTAGCCTCTTCGGCAATCTTCACGAGAAGCCTGGTGACCCTCGCAAGGGCAGATACAACCACGACAGGCTTCTCTGCAAGCCGGTCTTCAACGATGGAGATCACGCGGCCGATTGCCTGGGCGTCTTGTACTGATGTACCTCCGAATTTAATTACAATCATGATGTCAAGTTCGTTTTATGATTTGTTTTGCTATACTCTTGTAATTCTCCACCGCTGCGGAGAGTTCGCTAAGGAGGACCTGCTCTCCCGGGGTATGGGCCGTAAGTATCGAGCCAGGGCCGAGCAGGCTCCTGCGCTTGAACTTATGCAGCCTGGGGGCGTCGCTGCCGAAAGAGACCGGAGCGGACGGAATCCCTTCCCAAAGAGTGTATTCCATCGGTTCGTCCCCTCCGCGCACAACGGTTTCGAATCCTTCCCTTTCCCTCGCCATAAAGGCGTCCACCACCTCTTTTGATGCAAAGGTGGTGCGGAAATAAATGCGGAAGGTCAGTTCCGGACTGAGGATGTTCTGGGGATTGTCACTGAGGAGTTTACCGACATTATACGTGGTAGGGCCGAGGACGGGGTCGGACGGAAAATCCTCCCCGCGCAGTTCCTCCATGAAATCCATGAACATTTCCACGGCGCTCCTTCCGGCTTCAGGATAACCTGAATGGCAAGGCTTCCCGTGTATGGTAACCTCGTAAGAAGCTGTTCCTTTGGCTGCGCTGGCCTGGACACCGCCCGTGGGCTCGCCCACGATCACAACGTCTCCTCCCGGACAGTCGCGGTCCCATGCCTTCGCCCCGAAAGACCCGGTTTCCTCCCCTGCAAGAAGAAGCAGACCAAAATCCGTATATCCTTCTTTCTCAAGGGCTTTACATGCCTCAAACATCGAGAAAACCTGCCCTTTTGCATCACAGCTTCCCCTGCCCTCAATCCTGACATCTCCTCC
>CACXFP010000160.1 GCA_902766985.1 uncultured Bacteroidia bacterium
ATCTTACGGAGCGAACTGTCCATCCTTTCAGACCACTTGTCCTGGGAAGCTACATATATATCTGCATTGGACACCTTTTCCACCCTGAATTTCTCGGCCTCATCATTCATGGCAAAATAGTCGTGGTTGAATACCGAATCCACGAGGAAAACCTGCCAGAACTCGAGCTTGAGGGTTATTTCCATCTTCTCGACTTTTTTCTGTATGTATTCATCCAGCTTCTTTGCCCTCTCCTCCGGCGTCATTTCCTGCTGTTGGGCCCGTGCGGAAATGCCGGTAACTACCGACAAAACGAACGAAAAGACTGCAAACAAGGCAATCTTGGAAACATATTCCTTCATGGCAAGGATTTTTTTCATAAATTTGTCATTTACAAACATACAAGACAAAATTAGTCAATAATAAGAAAAGTGCAAAAAATGAGAAGTTTCCACGCAGCATTCTGCTCTCTGGCCCTCTCGGTGGCTGTTTTGGCCGGCTCTGTCAAAGTTGACGCCTGCACCAACGTGATCGTCAGCAAAGGCGCCAGCGCCGACGGTTCCTGCATGATTTCCTATTCTGCCGACTCCCACTCCCTTTATGGGGAACTGTATTTCAGGCCTGCGGCGGATTACCCCCAGGGTACGATGCTGGAGATATATGACTGGGATACAGGAAAATACCTCGGAACCATCCCCCAAGTCCCCCACACATACAAGACAGTGGGCAACATGAACGAGCACCAGCTCATAATCGGCGAGACCACGTTCGGCGGACGCGAAGAGCTGGTGGACAGAAGGGGAATCATGGACTACGGCTCACTTATATATATTGCACTCCAAAGGGCAAAGACCGCCCGTGAAGCCATCGCGGTCATCGTAGAACTGGCCAACGAATACGGCTATGCCTCCGAGGGCGAGACCTTCTCCATCGCCGACAAGGACGAAGCCTGGGTAATGGACCTCATCGGCAAAGGAATGAATATCAGGAACGGGACCAATACCCGCAGGGGTATCGTCTGGGTGGCCAGGAGGGTTCCCGATGGATATATCTGCGCCCATGCCAACCAGTCCCGCATTGAAACCTTCCCCCTCAACGATCCTGACAACTGCATGTACGCCCCTGACGTGATTTCCTTCGCGAGGGCACAGGGCTATTTCGACGGCGAGGATTCCGAATTCAGCTTCGCAAAGGCATATGCCCCCTACGATTTCGGCACCACAAGGGCCTGCGACGCAAGGGTCTGGAGCGCATACAACATCCTCTGTGAAGGCTGGTTCACATTCCAGAGGGAATCGGACGATGCCATCACCACCGAGGACGCTTTCTCATATGTCGATTATGCAATGGGATACGACCAGGACCACAGGCTCCCCCTCTTTGTCAAGCCAAACAAGAAAGTCACTATCAAGGCCTTGGCTGATGTTATGAGGGACCACTACGAGGGGACGCCCATGGATATGACCACCGATATCGGAGCCGGCGGAAACGCGCTTCCCTACAGATGGAGGCCGATGCAGTTCGAGGTTGACGGGAAGAAATATCTCAATGAAAGGGCAATAGCCACCCAGCAGACCGGATTCTGGTTCGTAGCCCAGGCCAGGAACTACCTTCCCGACATCATCGGAGGTGTGTTCTGGTTCGGCACCGACGACGCCGCAACCTCCTATCTCACCCCCATCTACTGCAATGTCGACAAGGTGCCCGACTGCTTCAAGGAGGGGAACGGAGACATGCTGACCTATTCTCCCACCTCTTCTTTCTGGATCAACAACAGGGTCGCCAACGCCTGCTACAAGATGTACAACCAGATGGCTCCCTTTGTGAGGAAGGAAATCGACGCCTACGAACACAGGATGATGGACAAGGACCTGGAAACCGCCGACCGCAGGGCGATCGACATGTACAATGAGATCGCTACCGCGGCCCAGGAGCAGTTCAAGAAGAACGGAAAGGTCAAGGACGACTATTTCAAGAAACTCCGCCGCTTCATCACGGAGTTTTCCGTGAACAACGCCCAGGAGCAGTTCAAGAAATGGGTTGCGCTGGAGCAGACCCTCCTTGTGAAATTCATGGACGGAAACGTCAAGGAGCAGGACGCCCAGGGCAATTTCATCCGCTCAAAGACATCTGACAAGATGCCCGGCAAGATTTCCTGGCCTGGATACACGGACAAGTGGAAGGAAGCCGTTGCCAACGACCACGGCTCCGTCGTGAAGGTGCTGGAATCTGAAACCGAAGAGTAATCTCTCTC
>CACXFP010000161.1 GCA_902766985.1 uncultured Bacteroidia bacterium
ACTTCGAAAAGTCGGGGACGGCCGGAGATTCCCCTCGCCTTAAGGGATGGGGATACGGCCAGGCAGATGGTCTTTTCCGACCTCGAAACATCGGCAACAACCAGGTTGGTGTCCAGGGGGTCCAGTCCCCTTTCCACGCACTCCACCGAGGCGTAGAAAGATTTGAGGTCAATCGCTATGTAAGTCCTGGATGCCACTTCCTCCGTTTGTCTGCCTTCTACAAAGATAAAAAAAGTCCTGGCATAAACGCCAGGACCTATGATGTGCACCCTTAGGGACTCGAACCCTAGACCCATTGATTAAGAGTCAATTGCTCTACCAGCTGAGCTAAGGGTGCAATATCTTCTTTCTTCGTGATCCGTTCGGGGCTCGAACCCGAGACCCCAACATTAAAAGTGTTGTGCTCTACCGACTGAGCTAACGGATCCTTCCACGCAAACGGATACTTTCCGAATTGGGACTGCAAAGGTATTGTTTCCTCATTAAAAATCCAAACTTTTTTTGGAAAAATTTCTCATTTATTTTGCGAGTATTCCTTAATGTGTTGCTCCTGTGACAATCTGCACACCAGGACCCTGCCGTCAGACACAGAGACGACATAGCCCTCAAGTCCCTCAGCAACCACGGTTTTGGCATCTGCGGCATGCACGACACATCCTTTGCATCCATAAAGGCGCACATCCTCCCCTACCACGGCATTGCCGTCACCGTCCATTCCAATGTGTTCCCTCACTGAGCCCCAGCTGCCGAGGTCACTCCATCCCAGATCGTCCGCCACCACCCAGATATCCTCCGATTTCTCCATGACAGCATAGTCGATGGAAATCTTCTCGCATCCAGGGAACAGCCTTCCAAGCGCTTCACTTTCGCCTTCCGTATAGAACGAAGGCACCAGTTCATCCATTATCCTGGCGATTCCGGGAGCATATTTCCTAAGCTGGGAGACAATCGTCCTGACATTCCAGACGAAGATTCCGGCATTCCAGAAATAATAGCCCTCTTTCAGATATGTTTTGGCAGTCTCCAGATCCGGTTTCTCTTTAAACTCCTTAACCTTCACAATCTGTCCTTTTTCCGTCGAAGACGAGCAGATGTAGCCGTATCCGGTCTCGGGACGGGTAGGAGCGATTCCTATCGTAACAATCCTGGACGAGTCCGCAGTGCTCGCGAGCGCAGCGGATATAATTCGTGTAAACTCTTCTGTCTTAAGGACAAGCGCATCAGAAGGAGTCACTACCACATTGGCCTCAGGAAATTTCTTTCTGATTTTCCAGCAAGCATAGGCAATGCATGGTGCAGTATTCCTTGGTTCCGGTTCCATAAGAATCTGATCTTCAGGGATCGAGGGGAGCTGCTCATGAACCGTGGCCGAGTATCTGGAAGAAGTCACGACCCAGAAATTTTCTTCGCCGCATACCGGGAGGAACCTTTCGAATGTCATTTGGATCAAGGACTTCCCCACCCCCAGGATATCAATGAACTGCTTCGGACACTCAGGAGTGCTGACCGGCCACAGGCGGCTTCCGATTCCTCCTGCCATGATCACGACATGGGTATTGGAAGTTTTTTTTGTCATTTTTTTCCTTTTTATCACTCAAAATTAGCAAATCTTTCTTAATTTTACTGAACATTAGTGATAAATACACCAAACCTTAAACCACTATTATTATGAGAAAGTATTTTGCAGAGTGCATCGGAACTTTCGTTCTGACCCTCCTTGGCTGCGGAACCGCAATGTTCCTTGGCTGTGACACGGCCGCCGGCGTCGTAGGCACCGCCATGGCTTTCGGTCTTTCGGTTGTCGCAATGGCTTACACGATCGGAGGAATCTCCGGATGCCACATCAACCCTGCCATCACCCTCGGTGTAGCCCTCTCCGGCCGTCTCAGCTGGAAGGATGCCGTTGGTTACTGGTGCGGCCAGATTATCGGCGCAATCGTGGCAGGAGCCGTCCTTCTCCTCCTCACCAAGGTTGTCACCGCAACTGACCTTACCGGCGGTCTCGGAACCAATGGTGTAGCCAATGCAGGCGGAGTAGGCGGAGCATTCCTCGTTGAGGTTATCGCCACCTTCCTCTTCGTCCTCGTCGTTCTCGGCACCACGGATTCCAAGGTAGGAGCCGGCAACCTCGCAGGTCTCGCCATCGGTCTCACCCTGATTCTCGTACACCTCGTATGCATCAGGCTGACCGGGACTTCCGTCAACCCCGCCCGTTCCATCGGACCGGCCCTGTTCGCTGGCGGCCAGGCCCTCAAGGACCTTTGGGTATTCATCGTAGCTCCTCTCGTAGGTGGAGCCCTGAGCGCTGTTGTATGGTGCGCCCTCGCACCCAAGGAAGAGAAATAATCTCCTTTCCGCAAAAAAAATGAGAGGTGGCCGTCTTGGTCACCTCTTTTTTATCCTTCCCAGAAAACGGATTTACCTCGAACCGTACCTGCGGGCCTGCTCAGCTATCAGGTCCACATCGTCGAAATAGTCTATCTTCATGGCTTTCTTAACTCTGGACAGGGTATCGGCGGCCGTCTCCCTCGCCTTCAGACTCCCCTGCCTCAACATCTCATAAACGGCGGGAATATCCTTCTCAAATCCGGCGCGCCGGTTCCTGATAGGCTCCAGAGTCTCCTGAAGCACATTCTCCAGCAGTCTCTTGACCTTCATGTCTCCGAGGCCACCCCTCGTATAATGGGCTTTGACTTCATCAAGGCATGCATACTCAGGAAGATAGCGGGCGATATGATCGTCAGTGCAGAAAGCGTCAAGATAGGTAAATACTGTATTGCCTTCGAGATGACCGGGGTCAGTAACTTTCAGGTGAAGGGGATCGGTGTACATTGACATTACCTTCTTGTGCACTTCTTCCGCTGTTTCAGAGAGGTATATGCAGTTACCGAGGGATTTGGACATCTTGGCCTTGCCGTCGGTGCCGGGAAGCCTCTGGCTGGCAGCGTTGGAAGGAAGGAGTATCTCCGGTTCAACCAGGGTGTCGCCGTAAATTGAGTTGAACCGTCGCACGATTTCTACAGTCTGCTCGATCATGGGTTTCTGGTCATCACCGGTTGGAACCGTGGTTGCCATGAAAGCCGTGATATCTGCAGCCTGGGAAATAGGATAGGTGAAGAATCCTACAGGCATCCCCTTTTTATTGTCGTCTCCCTCTTCCCCGTCGGAATCCCTGTATCCCCTCATGGCCATTTCGGTCTTCACGGTAGGATTCCTCTGCAGCCTGGCCACGGTGACGAGGTCCATGTAATAGAAAGTAAGCTCGGTAAGTTCGGGAATCTGGCTCTGGATATACATGGTAACCTTGTCTGGGTCAAGTCCAACTGAGAGATAGTCAAGGGCCACTTCTATCACGTTCTGACGCACTTTCTCAGGATTGTCCATATTATCGGTAAGCGCCTGCGCATCAGCGATAAAAACAAACATATCCTTATACTTCCCTTCATTCTGGAGGGCAACCCTGTTGCGAAGGGAGCCGACAAAATGACCGATATGGAGCCTTCCGGTAGGACGGTCACCAGTCAAAATCACTCTTTCTTTTTCCTTATCCATAAAATAAATCTTACTGATTCTCCGATAAATCTTCTACCCCCTTATAAGGTTGAGGAATTCGTTGCGGGTACGGGCTGAACTGAGGAAGATGCCGGAGAAAGCGGACGTCGTGGTAATGGCATTCGACTTCTGCACTCCCCTGATCTGCATACACGTGTGGTTAGCTTCAATCACGACAGCTACCCCGAGAGGTTTCAGCGCCTTATGGATGGCATCCCGAATCTCGACGGTCAACCTCTCCTGCACCTGCAGCCGTCTGGCGTAATTCTCGACCACCCGGGCGATCTTGCTCAGTCCGGTAATCGTTCCGTCAGGGATATAAGCCACATGGGCCTTTCCGATGAAGGGCAGCATGTGGTGCTCGCACATGGAGTACAGTTCGATATCCCTCACAAGGACCATCTGCTGGTATTTTTCCTCAAAAAGGGCAGACCTGACAATCTCTACGCCATCGTGTCCATACCCCTGGGTAAGGAACTGAAGGGACTTTGCGACCCTCTCCGGTGTCTTCTTAAGTCCCTCCCTATCAGGATCCTCGCCAATCAGGGAAAGGATTTCTCTCACATGCGAAGCTATCTTTTCCGTCACCTGAGCGTCGTAGAATTCACTTTTCTCGTATCCCATGTCTAACAGTCAAAAAATGATTGTGCAAAAATAGGGAAAAATAAATTCATCGTAATGTTTTTTTATATATATTTGCGGCCCGATCGGACGAGAGCGTCCGGTTGTTTTTCGATAAATTGATATTAAGATATTTAAACCGATCGTAAGACATGTATTGGACCCTAGAACTCGCAGGCTCACTGGACGACGCTCCCTGGCCCGCAACCAAAGACGAACTGATCGACTATGCCAACCGTTCCGGAGCCCCGGAAGAAGTCATCGAGAACCTCCAGGAACTTGAAGACGACGGCGAAATCTACGAATCAATCGAAGACATCTGGCC
>CACXFP010000162.1 GCA_902766985.1 uncultured Bacteroidia bacterium
GATCCCAAGTCAAACGACCCCGGACAGATACGCAGCCTGGCACTATGGCTGAAAAACGTGGTGGTGGCAACCGCTCCCTTCCTCGCGAAGGATCCTCCGCTGGAGCTGGACTTCGCCAAGGAATGCTACAATACCCTCAACCAGCTGGCCGTCAGGAATCTGGCCGTTCTTCCCGCCACTTTCGTCAGACTCTGCGACCAGATTCTCGGCTCCGTTTCAATCCCTTACAACGGTGAACCGCTGAAGGGCTTGCAGATAATGGGTCCCCTCGAAACCAGGGCCCTGGATTTCAGCGAAGTGGCGATCCTTTCATGTAACGAGGGCGTTTTCCCCCGCCATAGCGTGAGCTCTTCATTCATCCCCCCTGAACTCCGGAAAGGGTTCGGGCTACCTACAAGGGAGATGCAGGATTCCGTCTGGGCCTATTATTTCTACCGTCTTGTCCAGAGGGCCTCGAAGGTCTGGCTTATTTATGATTCCCGCACGGAGGGGCTGGTCTCTGGAGAGGAAAGCCGGTACATCAAGCAATTGGAGTATCATTTCCGAGTCAAGACCGGACGTTTCGTTTATAAGGCTCCTTCGGAGATATCCCAGGAAGAGGAGATAGTTAAGACTCCGGAGGTCATGGAGAAGTTGGCAGGGGTCGAATATTCGCCTTCTTCGTTGATCAATTACCTCTCATGTCCTGCAATGTTCTATTATTCTACGGTCGAGAGGCTGTGGAAGGATGAAGAGGTGGCGGAAGACCTTGACAAGGGCATGATAGGGACAGTGTTTCACGATGTTATGCGGAGTTTGTATTCTGCTGCCGGAGAGGTGGTTACGCTGGAATATCTTGAACGCTGCGCAAAGGATGCCGGGAGGATCCGGGAGATGGTCGACGATGGTATCAGGAAGCAGCTGCGCTCGTTCGAGGTCTCGGGACGGGATCTGGTGTATGCCAGGGTGATAGTCCGTTATGTGGTGCAGACCCTCAAAAGGGATATGGAACTGATCCGCGACAGGGGAGTGAGTGGTATCCGGATCCTGTCGCTGGAAGGGAACCTCAAGATGGATTTCGGGGGATATCACCTTAAAGGAAAGCTGGACAGGCTGGACAGCGTGGTCCCCGGGGAGGTGAGGGTCGTCGATTACAAGACAGGGACGGTGAAGGACGCTGATGTGGAAATCAATGACACCAATGCCGGCAAGATCGCCGAAAAGGTGTTCGGCGATTCCGGCAAGGACAGGCCGAAAATCGCTCTCCAGATCGAGATATACGACATGCTTGCGGAGGAAAACGGCTTCCTTGAAGGGAAAAAGGCGGTGAATTCGATTTATTCTATGGTGAGGCTGTTCCCGGACAAGGTGAAAGAAGTGGAGAGGAGCCAGGCTTTCTCGGACGAAGTCAAGACAAGGCTGAAGTCTCTCCTGGACGAGATAAACGATCCCGCTACCCCTTTCAAGAGGACGGAAGATGCGAAAACATGCAAATGGTGTGATTTCAAGATAATCTGTGGAAGATGCGCAAAGGTGGACTGAAAATTCTCAAGGCTTCGGCCGGAACGGGCAAGACGTTCAACCTTGCCAAGACATACATATCCCTCCTGCTGGAGAGCGATGACCCGTATGCATACAGGCACATCCTCGCCGTGACGTTTACCAATGCCGCCACCGATGAGATGAAATCCCGTATTATCAAAGAGCTGGACATTCTCTCACGCATGCCGTCCAAGTCAAAGTATCACGATGATTTCGTACCTTCCCTGGTCCCGGACGATTCGGCTCTGAGCTTCCGGTCCGGGAGGGCGCTCAGGAATATCCTACATGATTACGGAGCTTTCAGCGTCACTACGATAGACAAGTTTTTCCAGCAGACACTGAGGGCATTCGCGCGCGAGGTCGGGCGATTCAACGCCTATCAGGTAGAGCTGGACAGGGATTCCCTGATAGAGGAAAGCGTAGACAGGGTCCTTGACGAGATCAGTCCGGATGACAAGGAGACTCTTGACTGGCTGGGAGAAAACGTCACCGACAGCCTTGAGCAGGGCGTGAATTACAATATGGAGAAGAAGCTCTGCGACATGGCCCGCCGGATACTGTCCCGGGAGTACAGGTCCATAGAAGAGTCCTTCGGGATAGATACGGACAAGGCGTTCTCCAAGGAAAACCTTTCCAGGGTCAGGAAATTCCTCCGTTCGTTCAGGGCCGGATTCGAGAAACGGGTCAGGGAAAGGGCGCAGGATGTCCTGGATGCCTTTGCCGGTTGTGGCATAAGCGTTTGGGAAACCAGCGATGCAAAAAAGTATTTCGGCAAGATGGAGGAGTGGGCCGGTCCCGGGAAGCCGGGAAACGTAGTCCCTCCGACGGATGCCTTCAAGTCCAGGGCGTCCGATTATCAGAAATGGTTCAAGGCGGCTGACAAGGCCAGGATGGCCGGCCTGGAAGGGGACCTGACACCATCTGTGAACGCTTTCTTTGCCTTGTTCGGGGATCCGTACCGTGACTGGAAGTCGGCCGGGCTGATGCTCGGATATCTCGGAGAATTGGGAATGGCCGAAAGCATCAGGAAGGGGTTCGACGCCCTGACGCAGGAGAAGAATGTCCTGAGCATCGATGACTCCGATGAACTGCTGAAGAAAATAATCGGCGGCTCCGACGCCCCGTTCATTTACGAGAAGACAGGCGTGCGGTACGACCATTTCCTCCTGGACGAGTTCCAGGATACATCCGCTATCCAGATGGAGAATTTCGCTCCGCTCCTTCGCAACAGCATATCCCAGGGACATTCCAACCTAGTCGTAGGAGACGTAAAGCAGAGCATTTACCGCTGGAGGGGCGCCGACTGGAAACTGATGCAGTCCGGGCTGGCCGGGATGTTCGGAGAAGAGAACATCAGCGGCTCGAACCTCAGGGGTAATTACAGGAGCCTTTCCTGTCTCATCGATTTCTTCAACGGCTTCTTCGCCTATGCGTCGAAGAGCCTTTCAGTGAAAGATAGCTCCAATGACAACATAGACCTGGATATAAATGATATCTATGGGATGGATCCGGGAATCCCCGACGACAGGAGCCAGAGGGTGGAATTCAGGCTCGAAGACCCGTCTCCCGGAAGCGTTGAGGCCGTTTTCTGCGATTCTTCGGAGGAATGCGGGCAGGTTCTGTCCACCATCAACCGCCTCGTCGGCGACCAGGGCGCAAGGCTTGGGGACATCGCCGTCCTCGTGCGTACCAACCGCCACGGTTCCGAAGTCGCTTCTTTCCTTTCGGCCCGGGGTATCCCTGTCATTTCGAATGATTCCCTGCACCTGAAGTCTTCTTCCGTCGTGAGGAAGGTTGTCTCCCTGCTCTCGCTTATCGAGGATCCGGAAAGCCGGATAAGGGGCTGGGATGCCAGGAACCTGTCCTTTGAGGGAGAGGGCATCGGATGGCATTCCCTTATGGAACTGTGCGAGGCACTCCTGAGGATAGTCAGGGATGCCGATCCCGCCGTTTTCGAATCCCAGGCCCGATATGTCCAGTCGTTCATGGACAAGGTCAAGGATTACTGCGCGGCGCAAGGGAATGAACCCGGCGCTTTCCTTGAATGGTGGGACGGGCAGGATCCTGTGCTCAGCTCCCCGGAGGATCCCGGTTCGGTCAGGATAATGACGGTTCATAAATCCAAGGGCCTCGAGTTTCCTTATGTGATTATACCATTCCTTGATTCCCAGACGTTTACAAATAGCAAGGAAAGTGCCTGGTGCTGTCCTGACCTTGATGGGACCCCCCTTGCCGAAGCTGGCGGGATGGCCTTCGATGTGGGTATGAGCAGCACCTCCTGTTCTTCTACCTGTTTCGAGTCAGATTGGCACAGGAGCCTCAAGATGCAGTTCATCGACAACCTCAACATCGTGTATGTCGCCATGACGAGGGCGAAGGCCGGACTGACCGTAATATCTTCGTCTTCCGCCAAGTCCAACACTTTCGCGGCCCTCCTGAAGGAATGGGTGGTGCGCGGGGAGTCCGGATTCTCGCTCGTTGAGGAAGATGAGGACCTGGAGAGGTTCTTCAAAGGAGAAAGATACGATTTCTCCGGCATGAAAAGGGGGAAAGAGGCGGTGCAGACCATACTGGGAGGCTATCCCAGCTGGAGCATCAATCCTGTAGATCCTGAGGGGAACACGTACCTGAGACTCAGGCTTAAAGCCGACGCAGGCGACTTTTTCTCGTCGGAGGGGAAGGCCGGACCGGAGGCGTCGGGCAGGTTGATGGGAATCCTTCTTCATGACATAATGTCCAGGGTCAGGTCGGCCGGCGACCTCGAAGCCGCCGTCGCGGATTCGTTGAGGTCGGGAGCCATTGACGGGGCCCAAGCTTCGGAGATTAAGGAAATCCTGTCTTCAGCGGTGGCCGCGGCGGGTAAAGGCTGGTTCCCGGAAGGCGGGGAAGGGGTGCTGAACGAGGTTCCCGTCATCGGACCCGACGGGAGCGTCCATCGTCCCGACCGGGTGGTGATCACTCCGGAAAAGGTGTATGTTATTGATTATAAGATCAGGGAAAATGATGATGTGACCAGGAGATATGTTTCCCAGGTCGGACGGTATGTGGACCTTTACAAGTCCTTGGGTTATCGCGACGTCGAGGGCTGGCTGTGGTATCTTCAGGACAAGGAAACCGTGAGGGTGAAATAAGAGTAATTTTTACTATATTTGTTGGTTGGATAATTATAATTCTATGGAACCGTTTGAAGGCACTATAAAACTTTATTACAATACGGAAAGGGAGAAAATGGCGATGCCGGAATACGGCCGCAACGTGCTCCGCATGGTGGAAATCATGAAGAAAGAGCCGGACAGGGCCGTCCGCTCGACGATGGCCAGGGCCATTGTCGGGGTGATGGAGACCCTCAACCCTTCTGTCCGCCAGCAGGACAACTACAGCCAGAAACTCTGGGACCACCTTTATATCATCGCAGGGTACGATCTCGACATAGATTCTCCGTATCCCGCGCCGGTCAGGGAGGACAGGGAGTCCAGGCCGATGACCATCCCCCTGAAAAAGAAGCCGGTCAAGGCCACACATTACGGCCGTAACATCGAGAGCATCATCGATCTTATCGCCCTTGAACCGGAAGGGGAAACCCGTACTTCCATGATCAGGGCCCTTGCCACCTACATGCGTCAGCAGTATCTTATCTGGAACAAGGACAGCGTGGCGGACGAGACCATTTTCTCCGATATCGAGAAACTCTCCGAAGGTAGGATCAGGGTGCCCGACGGGCTCACGCTCTCGAAGATATCCTCCGACATGTCCTACTCCCGTCCGGGACTGAACCTGAACATGGGTAGGGGAAAGGGGCAGCAGAAAAAGAACAGGAAAAACCGGAACAAACAGTAGAAGACAGCGATGCTACGTTTTTGGAAAAACATGGATGACAGGGACAAGGCGATGGCCAGGATGCTGGCTGGTCTCCTTGTCGCCGTTTTTGCGGTATTCACCCTGGTCTCCAACGTCTCCTATCTTTTCACTTGGAAGATGGACCAGAGCCTGGTGATGTCTCCGGACTCCCTGGCCTCTTCCTCCGAGGCGTCCAATCTTGGCAGCGGACTTGGTTTTAGATGGGCCAGGTTCCTGACCGGGAAATGCTTCGGTCTCGGCAGTTTTGCCCTTATAGTCATATTGATAGCTGTCGCCGTCAGGCTCCTGGCCCATAGGTGGAACAGGTCACTGGTAAGGACTGTGCTCGTCTCTGTGACCGGTGCGATGCTTGCATCCCTCCTGCTGTCTTATTTCGGCAGGATCTTTTCCGCCGACACCCTCTTCGGAGGCGGACTCGGGGGAGAATGCGGCTCCTCCCTCATCTCATGGTGCGAGAACCTGTTCGGAAGGATAGTAACCGGCCTGCTGCTGGCGGTCCTTACGGTCGCCTGGCTATATTTCATAAGTGACAGGTTCGCCTTGTGGATTACCGGTAAGGAAGGTTCGAAAGACGGAGGGGAAGGGAATCCAGGTAACGTAAAACCGGCTTCCGATCCCAGGCCCGCCGTATCTCCGGCCCCTGTTGCGGCTCCTGTCCCGGCCGCCCCTCCAGTCGGCAAGGGGATGGAAAAGACTCCTGATCCGAAACCTGTCCCTCCGGCTACGGAACCGGTCCGGAAGGAAAAAGATCCCGTCGCCGGTAATGCCGGGGATTTCGAAGTCATTACTGATGACACCCTTGACGCTACGGTGAAGGAGGACCTTCCTCCGTTTGACAACCGTACCGATCCCGAGCTGGGATTGCCGAAATTCGTCGCTCCGTCCCTTGATATGCTGGGCGACTACTCCGGTTCCCGCCAGGAAGTCCCCATGGAGGAGCTTACACGCAACAACAACAAGATCCGGGCTACCCTCGCCAATTACAAGATCCAGGTGAACGACGTAAAAGCCGTGGTCGGTCCCACAGTCACCCTGTACAAGGTATATCCCGCTCCCGGAGTGAAGATCTCGGCGATCAAGAACCTTCATGAGGATATAGCCATGTCATTGAAGGCCAAGGGAGTCAGGGTAGTGGTCCTTCCGGATTCTGTAGGAATCGAAGTCGCCAACGACACTCCGTCGATAGTTCCCCTCAGGGCCCTTTTCAATGAGGAATCATACCGCAACAGCAAGGCTGAACTGCCTGTGGCCATCGGTTACACCATCACCCACAAGGTGAAGGTGTTCGACCTTGCCGACGCGCCGCACCTGCTGGTCGCCGGAGCCACCAAGCAGGGCAAGTCCGTAGGCCTCAACGTTATGATTGCCTCCCTCCTATACAGCAAGCACCCATCGGAGCTGAAGTTCGTCTTCATCGATCCCAAGAAGGTGGAATTCTCCGTCTACGGCCGTCTCCTCCATCACTATCTCGCCGTCCTTCCCGATTCCGCGAACGCGGACGAGGAACAGTCGAACGCCATCGTAAAGGATCCGAAGAGGGCCGATGCCATCCTCAAGTCCCTCTGCGTGGAAATGGACGAGAGGTACGACCTGCTTGAAAAAGGCTATGTGAACAACATCAAAGCATATAACGAAAAGTTCAGGGACAGGAAGCTGCTGCCTACGGAAGGGCATAAGTTCCTTCCCTATATCGTGGTCGTGGTGGACGAGTTCGCCGACCTTACCATGTCCGCCGGCTCCGGAGGTGACGACCGAAAGCTTGCCCGTAACATCAATACCTCCATCGTGAGGCTTGCGCAGAAGGGCCGCGCCGCCGGCATCCATGTCGTCATCGCCACCCAGCGTCCTTCCGTCGATGTCATAACCGGCCTCATCAAGACCAATTTCCCTACCCGTATCGCCTTCAAGGTGGCTACCAGGGTGGATTCCTCCACGATACTGGATTCTCCCGGAGCGGAAAAGCTTATCGGTAAGGGCGACATGCTGTTCTTTACCGGCGTGGAGATGGAGAGGGTGCAGTGCGCATACATCAGTTCAGACGAAAGCGACAGCATCACCAGGTTCATCGGGGACCAGATCGGATACAAGAAGAGCTACAATACCCCGTACTACCTTCCCGAACCGGATCCCGAATCAGGGGAGGAAGGCGGCGGCATGATAGACATGAAGAACCTGGACGAAAGGTTCGAGGAAGCGGCCAGACTGGTCGTCCAGACCCAGAGAGGTTCGACGTCAGACCTCCAGAGGAAGATGGGTATGGGATATGCCAAGGCCGGAAGGGTTATGGACCAGCTTGAGGCAGCCGGTATAGTCGGCCCCCAGGAGGGCTCCAAGCCGCGTCAGGTACTTGTCCGGGATTTCAACGAGCTTGAGGGAATCCTCAGGGCGTTTTTGAACCAATGACCAATTTTTAATAACCACTTAATATGAGACACTTGACACTGATCAGAGCTGTAGCCGGAGTCCTTGCCGCATCCATGCTTGCAACATCCTTCTCCGCTTCAGCCGCCGTGAAAAAGCCTAAAAAGGATGCTGCCAAGCAGGACACCATCCATGTGGTAGGACATGCCCATATGGACATGAACTGGCTCTGGCCCCTTGCCGAGACGCAGAAGATGTCCGTCGACAACCTCCGCCAGGCGGTTGCCTTCATGAAGGAATTCCCCGATTATACCATGCTCCTGAGCCAGGCTGCGAATTACCGTTTCACCGAGGAAGCCGATCCGGCCCTGTTCCTTGAAGTGAAGAAATACGTTGCGGAAGGCCGTCTGGAGCCTGTCGGCGGAATGTGGGTCCAAAGCGACCAGAACATGCCGTCCGGAGAGGCCCTCTCCCGTTCTTTCCTCCTTGGACAGAGGTACTTCCTGTCCCGTTTCGGAAAGATGGCCACGGTAGGCTGGCTCCCTGATGATTTCGGCCACCATTCCCAGCTCCCGCAGATGCTCAACCTTTCCGGCATGAAGTATTATTTCTTCATGAGGACGTCTCCCAATCCCGGTTCACAGTGGTGGATCGGGGCCGACGGTTCAAAGGTTCTCTGCTATAATAACGACAATTACAACGGAACCATAAACGAGCAGATGAAGGAGAAACTCGTCAAGTTCCCTGGAGGCAAGGGCAGGATACTGAGCCCGACCGGAGTGGGGGACCACGGCGGCGGGCCCACCAGGCAGAATATCCTGGACGTCCATGCGCTCGATGCCAAGCCCGGTTTCCCTGCGGTCAAGTTCACCACAGCCGAGAATTTCTTCAAGGCGATGGAGAAGGAAATGGATATAGCCGGACGTCCCACCCATGAGGGAGAGATGGGCTTTATCTTCGAGGGCTGCTACACCAATGTGGCCGAAGTCAAGCAGTACAACCGCTGGTGCGAGAATTCCCTTTATGAGAGCGAGTGGTTCAATTCCCTCGACTGGATGAGGGGTTGGAGATATCCCCAGAGGGCACTCAACAATATTTGGGAAAGCGTCGTTTTCAACCAGTTCCACGACATTATCCCCGGCTCTGCCATCTTCGAGTCCAACAGGGAGTCGGTTGGCCGTTACATTGAGGCTTACAGGCAGTCCAACGAGCTCAGGGACAATGCTATGCTCGATTATGCATCCGGTATCCCTTACGAGAAGGGACTCGGCCAGCCCATAGTCGCCTTCAATGTCCAGCCCTACGGCGGGAAGGCTATTGTGGAGGCTGACATCTTCTCTTACGAACAGCCCTGGAATTCCAAGCTCTCCAGCTGGACAAATTATTATGCATACGGGAATGTAGCCCGTGCCGACGCATCCATGCCCACTACGGTATATGTGAGGGACGCAGAAGGCCGCGAATATCCCGCCCAGGTTATCGGCGGAAAGTCCTTCCCTCCCGGATGGCGTTCAACTGTCCAGTTCGTCGTCGACGACATGCCTGCCGGCGGCTACCGTACATTCTACGTCGACGTGCAGAAGCAGGGCGTTGACAACAGGGAGATCCCCTATGCCGACAATACCTTCGAGACCGATTACTACAAGATCCGCATCAATCCCGCTACAGGAAACATCACCTCCCTCATAGACAAGGAGGACGGCAGGGAATATGTGAAGTCCGGCGAAGAACTCAACACCTTCAGGATGTATCTCGAGCGCAAGGACGGAAGCATGAAGTCCTGGCTTATCAACGGGGCCGACAAGGTCGAGGATGTTACCGGGACTGTAGGTAAGGTGGAAGTCACAAACGGTCCCGTCAGGGCTTGCGTGAAGTCCGAGAGGATCTGGGGCAGGTCAAGGATCATTTCCCGTACATACATCTACCGTTCCTATCCCCGCATCGACTACGACGTGGACGTCCACTGGCTTGAGACTGGTTCCGACACCACAACTTCCCCCATGCTGAGGGCAGTGTTCCCGATCTCCATGGGCACGGGAGTGGAGACAAAGTTCATGAACGGAGTTCCTTTCAATGTCGTGGAACGTCCTCATGACGGTTTCTGGAAGGGAGCGGCGGTTACCCCCGAGAGCCTCAATCCTGAAGATCCCTCCACGGTCGAGCGCAGGTTCGGACAGGAGGTCCCCGTGCATCGTTTCGGCGATGTATGCGATTCCCGCGGAGGCTTCGCCCTGATGGCCCGCACCAAGTACGGATATACCTATGACAATGGAGAACTCAGGCTTACCCTTCTCAGGGCGGCCGGCAATCCCGACCTGTACCCCAACCTCGGACTTTTCAACATCCAGTACGCCATCTGCCCCCACACCGGCGACTGGACCGGAGGCCTGATGCAGCTTGCTGAGCGTTACACCCTTCCCGTAAGGGCTACCGAACCCAGGTCCACTTCCCTCGAGAATCCCGGAGCCGACCTTCCCACCGAGGCTTCCCTCGTCTCCATCGACAAGACTAACGTCCTGCTGACCAGCATGAAGAAGGGTGAGGACGGTGATTTCCTCGTCGTCCGTCTCTGCGAGATGGAGGGCAAGGACACCGAGGTTACCCTTTCCCTTCCCGGCGAGGTTGTTTCCGCTGAAAGGCTCGACCTGCTCGAGTTCGTCCTCGAGGATGGGAATGCAGCCCCCGCCGAGGTCGTTGACAATGGCGTGAAGGTTGCCATGAAGCCTCATGAGATCGTTACGCTCGCCATAAATGTTGAGTAGTGATGGAATACGGTAAACTTCTCGAATATGTAGGTGACCTCGGCCAGGTGTTCGGCGTCAGGGCCGGAACGCTGACCGAGGGACCTGCCCGGGGGATGCGTACCTTGGATGTGGACAACGGAGCAGGACTCCGGTTCACCATCCTTCCCGACCGCTGCCTCGACATAGCATCAATAAGCTTCAAGGGCCTGAATTGCAGTTATTTCAGCAAGACCGGCATGGTCGCTCCCGCCTATAACGCATCCGGGGACAATTTCTTCCGGGTGTTCACCGCCGGCGCGATGACGACATGCGGACTGCGTAATGTCGGCAATCCGAGCGAGGTGGAAGGGGAGTCCTTCGGCATCCACGGCCGTGTAGGAAGTCTCCCTGCCGCCGATGTCGGCGCCTGGGTTGAAATAGAGGACGGCACTCCTGTTGCGAAGATTCGCGGAACCGTGAGGGAGGCTGCTTTCTTCGGTGAGAACCTGAGGCTTACGAGGACCGTTACCTGCAGGTTCGGCGAAAACTCCATCCATGTCTCGAACGAGATTGAAAACCTCGGTTTCCGGGATGAAACCATGATGGTGCTGATGCACTGCAACGTCGGATGGCCCCTGCTCGATGCCGGGACACGCTTCCTCGCACCTTCGCTGAATGTCATTCCCAGGGATGCGGAAGCGGAGAAAGGGGTTGACTCGTGGTTCAGGATGCAGGAACCGACCGCCGGATATGCCGAGCAGGTGTTCTATCATGAACTTGCCTCTGACGAGGACGGAAACGTAACCGTTGCCTATGTCAATCGCGGAATCGGGATCGGCGAGGCCTTAACGTTCGACAAGAATGCTTTTCCGGTGTTTACCCAGTGGAAACAGATGGGCCAGGGCGAGTATGTCGCCGCGATGGAGCCAGGCAACTGTTTCGTGGGCGGAAGGCTGGATCCCAGGAATGCAGGCCGGCTCACTGTGCTCCGTCCCATGGAAAAGCGTTCCTATGACCTTACATTCTCCTTCCACTCCGGAGAAAAGGAACTGGATGAACTTGATAATCTAATCAACAAACCATTAAAGAAATGTTAACCCGTAGAACTTTCCTGAAGAGCATGGCTGCCGCTTCCGCCGGCCTTGCTTTCGCTCCCGGCGATTTCGTGGCTGCGGCCGCTGAAAGGAAGGGACCCAAAAGTAAAGACAAGGTGAAGATCGCCTACATTGGAATCGGAAATCGTGGTGACCAGATCATCCACGCATTCGCCGATACCGGCATGGTGGACGTCGTCGCCCTTTGCGATGTAGATCTTGATGGACCCCAGTGCGAGGCCGTACTGAAGATGTATCCCAAAGCCAAGAGGTTCAGGGATTTCCGTGAGATGTTCGACAAATGCGGGAATGAGTTCGAGGCAGTCGCCGCCGCTGTTCCTGATTTCGACCATTTCCCTATCGTGATGCTTTGCCTCGACCAGGGCAAGCATATCTATATTGAGAAGCCTCTCTGCCGCACCTTCCATGAAGCCGAACTTATCATGGATTCCGCACGCAGGCATCCCAACGTCGTCACCCAGATGGGCAACCAGGGACATTCGGAAGAGAACTACTTCCAGTTCAAGACCTGGAAAGAGGCCGGTATCATAAAGGATATCACTGCCGTCACCGCCCATATGAACGACTCCCGCCGCTGGCACAACTACGATGCCAAGATGGTTAAGCCGTTCCCTGCCGAGCCGCTTCCCAAGAATATGGACTGGGACACCTGGCTCGGACCTATCGGCTGGCACGACTACAACATCAATTACCATCAGGGCAACTGGCGCAGCTGGTATGACATGGGTATGGGAGCCCTCGGAGACTGGGGAGCCCACCTCTTCGACACCGTCCACGAATTCCTAGAGCTCGGCCTGCCGTATGAGATAAGCCTGGAGTACGCCAACGGGCACAACGACTTCTTCTACCCTTATTCGTCCACCATCCTGTTCCGCTTCCCCCAGAGGAACGGCATGCCTCCGTGCGACCTCACATGGTATGACGGCCTTGACAACCTTCCCCCTCTTCCCGAGCATTACTGGGACGCTGCAGGAGCTGCGGCCGATATCCCCGCTTCCGGCCAGAATACCGGTCCCGCTAGCAAGCTGAAGCCCGGAAGGATACTGTACTCCAAGGACCTCATCTTCAAGGGAGCGTCACACGGCACTCCGCTGTCCATCATTCCCAACGAGGCAGGCATCGAGGCCATGAAACACCTTCCTGAGGTGCCCAAGAGCCCTTCGAACCATTTCGAGAACTTCCTCCTTTCCTGCCAGGGCCTGGAGAAGACCCGTTCTCCTTTCGAGGTGAGCGGCGTGCTTGCCCAGGTATTCTGCCTCGGAGTCATCGCCCAGAGGCTCAATGCCAAGCTTTTCTTCGATCCCAGGACGAAGCAGTTTACGAACAACGAGTTCGCCAACGCCATGCTTGCCGGACTTCCTCCGCGCAAAGGCTGGGAGCAGTTCTACAAGATGTAGACCGGAACTCTTCCCTGAGAAGGGAAAATGCTATGCGCACAATTCTGAAAAAACGGCTCAGGATTGTGCGCATTGGCGTTTTTTATACTTTTTCCATTGTTTTATCATTCAGAATGACTAACTTTGAAGATTGAAAAAAAAAGAATAAACGCTAAAATTCTATGCCTAAGGTTGTAATTATGCCCAAACAGGGGCAAAGCGTTGAAAGTTGCATCATTACCGAATTTAAAAAGAAGGTCGGCGACACTGTGGCCGTCGGTGACGTGCTCTTCAGCTATGAGACCGACAAGGCCTCTTTTGACGAAGAATCCCAGGTCGAGGGTACCGTTCTTGCCATTTTCTATAATGAGAATGACGAGGTTCCCGTCCTTACCAACGTAATGGTCATTGGAAATCCTGGAGAGGCTTTTGATGAATTCGCTCCGTCGGCTTCTCCAGCCGCCGCTCCCCAGGAGTCTGCTGAGGTTGCCGAAAAAGAAGAGGAAAAGCCCGTGTCGGATGCTCCTGCTGCCGGTGAGGTTGTCGCCGGAGCTCCTGTTTCTCCCCGTGCCCGCAGGCTTGCGGAGAAGAAGGGTGTAGATACTGCCCAGGTTGCAGGCACCGGCCCTCATGGAAGGATTATCGAGAGGGATATCGTTGCTGCCCAGGGCTCCCCGAGATCCGGTCTCGCAAAGGCCATGATGGCGGAGGGAGGCCTGGAAGCTCCTGCAAGGGGTTCCGGAATCGGAGGCATGGTGAAGTCTTCGGACCTCAAGGTATGGAAACCCTCCCATACGGAAGGACTTGCCGGCGAAGGTGAAGAATTCACTGTCAAGAAACTGCCCCACATCAGGCAAATCATTGCGAAGGCGATGTACAATTCCCTCCAGAATTCCGCTCAGCTCACCCATATGCTCGGGGCTGATGCCAGGAAGGTACAGGCCCTTCGCAAGAAGGCCAAGAAGGCATACGCCGACGGGAAGCTTGATACCAACATCACCATAAATGATTTCGTCTGCTATGCTGTAGTCAAGGCCCTTGCGAAATTCCCGGAGGTGAATTCCCACTGTCTGGGTGATGCCATGAGGCTTTTCAACGTTGTGAACCTCGGCTGTGCCGTGGATACGGAGAGGGGACTGATGGTTCCTGCCGTAAAGCATGCCGATTCCCTTGGAATAGTCGAACTCAGCAAGCAGCTGAAGGCCCTGGCGGATGACTGCAAGAAAGGGTCGATCAGCCCCGACCTCATCGCTACCGAGGCGGCTTCGTTCACGGTTTCAAATCTCGGAGGGTACGGAGTGGAGTGGTTCACCCCTGTCCTTAACCTTCCCCAGACCGCAATCCTCGGTGTCGGTACGATAGTCCCGCGCCCGGCGGACCTCGGCGGCGGTGTTTACGGATTCGTTCCCTACATGGGCCTTTCCCTCACTTATGACCACCGTTCAATTGACGGAGGACTGGCTACGCGTTTCCTCAAGGAGGTAGCAGACCAGATAGGGAATCTTGAAGTTGAATTTTAGTTAAAACATTATATCATGGCAATATTTGATTTGGCAATTATCGGCGGTGGCCCTGCGGGATACATGGCGGCCGAACATGCAGGAAAAGAAGGACTCAATGTGGTCCTGTTCGAGAAAAGGGCTCTTGGCGGCGTATGCCTCAATGAAGGCTGCATTCCTACTAAGACCCTGCTCTACAGCGCCAAGATATATAATTATGGTAAGACAGGAAGCCATTACGGGGTGTACTGCGATAATCCGTCCGTCAAATACGACGAAATAGTCGCCCGCAAGGACAAGGTCGTCAAGAAACTCGTTTCGGGAGTCGGCTATTCCATGAAAACCAGCAAGGTGAATGTCGTTCCTGCCGAGGCCTTTATCGAAGGCAGGGGGGCAGACGGAATTACGGTCACCGCGGCAGGGGAGAGATATACTGCCCGCAACCTCCTGATCGCCACAGGGTCGGAAGCTCTCGTCCCTCCGTTCCCCGGACTGAAGGAAGCAGGAGACGTGATAGTTACCAACCGTGAGATTCTTTCCCTTACAGAACAGCCCAAGGAACTGGTAGTCATCGGAGGCGGTGTTATCGGAAGCGAATTCGCCGCTTTCTACAACACCATAGGCACCAAGGTTACGGTCATCGAAATGATGCCGAAGATCCTCGGGCCTCTCGACAATGAAATCAGTTCCGCCCTCCAGAAGATCTACACCAAGAGGGGAGTCGACTTCCGTCTTGGATGCAAGGTTACCGCCATCGAAGGCAACAGCGTCGTGTATGAGGACAAGGAAGGCAAGGTGCAGAAAGTCTCCGGGGACAAGATTCTCGTTTCCATCGGAAGGCGTTCCAATATCAAAGGCATCGGCCTGGAGAATCTCGGCGTCGAGGCTGAGAGGGGAATCAAGGCTGACGACCGCATGAAGACGAATATTCCCAACGTCTATGTGGCCGGAGATTGCGTGGGAGGAACCCCCATGCTCGCCCATGTCGCATACCGCGAGGGCGTAGTCGCCGTCAACAACATACTTGGCCGTGAGGACCATATGCGTTATGACGCTGTTCCGAGCGTTGTCTATACCAATCCCGAGGTAGCCGGAGTCGGCCTTACCGAAGAGCAGGCCAAGGCTTCCGGCAAGGATTATGAGGTCGTCAAACTCCCGATGACATTCGCCGGCCGTTATGTGGCTGAAAACGAGGGTACCGATCCCAGCCTCTGCAAGGTCATCGTCGGAAAGAGATACCATGAGGTCCTCGGTGTCCACATGCTCGGAAATCCTTCATCTGAAATCATATATGGCGCATGCCTTGCCATAGAGTCCGAAATGACACTGGAACAGCTCCAGGAGGTCATCTTCCCTCATCCTACAGTCTCTGAGATCATCAGGGAGGCTGCCTTCCAGGTCAAATAGATAAGATAACAGAAACAATTATACCATGCCTAAATCAATTTACGTCGATCCCAAGAAAACCCTTTATCCCGAGGAGCATGAGATAAAGATTGCCCCCATTCCCGTGATGCAGTACAAAAAGACTGTAAAAGAGGAACTGGCCGAGGGTAATTTCACTAAGGAAGATCTCCTTCACATCTACCGCGACATGGCGGTGATCAGGGAGTTCGAGACAATGCTCAATCTTGTCAAGACCACCGGAGGATACAACGGAGTGGCCTACAACAATCCCGGTCCCGCCCATCTTTCGGCCGGACAGGAGGCTGCGGCGGTAGGAATGGCCTACGCCCTCGATACCGATGACTTTATTTTCGGCTCGCACCGCTCCCACGGCGAAATCCTCGCCAAGGGTCTCCGTTCCATCGAGATACTTCCGGAAGATGAGCTCATGAAAATCATGGAGGAATTCTGGGACGGGGCGACCCTTGCCGTTGCCAGGAAAGGCTATGACGGCAAGGATGTGAAGGAACTCGCCCGCCATTTCCTCCTTTACGGAGCCATGGCCGAGATCTTCGCCCGTACGACCGGTTTCAACAAGGGGCTGGGAGGCAGCATGCACGCCTTCTTCACACCCTTCGGTATCTATCCCAACAACGCCATCGTCGGCGGATCCGGCTCAATCGCAGTGGGCGCAGCCCTCTACAAGAAGGTCAACCGCAAGAAAGGTATCGTGGTGGCCAACCTGGGAGACGGTTCCTATGCCCGCGGTCCTGTGCTGGAAGGCATGACCTTCGCGACCATGGATCAGTTCAAGACCATGTGGGAAGGTGACATGAAGGGAGGTCTTCCCGTCCTCTTCAATGTCATGGACAACCAATACGCTATGGGCGGCCAGCCCAACGGCGAGACTGCCGGATACAAGTTCCAGGCACGTCTGGGAGCCGGATTCAACCCCGAGAACATGCATGCCGAAAGGGTTGACGGCTATGATCCCCTTGCCGTCATCGACGCCATGCGCCGCAAGAAGGCCCTTCTCGAGGCTAAGGAAGGTCCCGCCCTTCTTGATATCGTCACTTACCGTTACGGCGGACATTCTCCCAGCGACCAGTCCTCTTACAGGACCAAGGAAGAGATTGCCGCGTGGGAGCAGGAAGACAGCATCGTGGCTTTCGGCAAGAAGCTCATAGAGGCCGGGGTCTGCGACCAGGC
>CACXFP010000163.1 GCA_902766985.1 uncultured Bacteroidia bacterium
AATTCCAGCCTCGCCCCAAGGGCTTTCAGCAGGCTTCGCCTCTCCTGGCTCATGGTCTCCGGCATCGTAAGGATAACCTTGTAACCTTTTGACGCACCTACCCATGCAAGTCCGACTCCAGTATTCCCGCTGGTCGGTTCGATAATGGTAGCGCCCGGTTTCAGAAGGCCTTTTTCTTCGGCATCAACTATCATGGCGAAGGCAATCCTGTCCTTTACGCTCCCACCGGGATTGAAATATTCAAGTTTCAGGAGGATCGTGGCCCGCTGGTCTTCATAGCCGGACACGCTGAGCAGCGGAGTCCTTCCGATAAGGTCAGTAAGTGAATTGTGAATCATGATATCATTGTTTTTGGAATTGGACATAAAAAACGGTCGGAGAACATCCGACCGGCGCATGGAATGTATATCACAGGACTCTGCCGCATACACTAAGCCATACCTGGTCGGGAAAGACCGGTACAGCAGCAGCAATTATTCATCCTGTTCTCTAACATCTTATCGCAAATCTATTAAATAAGAATTTCATATCCAAATTATTCCATTGTTTTTTCGTATATTTGTTCGTATTTTTGTAAATATCGGCATTTCCAGTTGCCCGAAACAAACCTTCGCATCATATTTAACACTATGAAACAGACATTCCTCCTGTTTGCCGCCCTTGTTACCCTCGCGTTCCAGGCATGCACCAAGACCTTTTATGTATCCCCTGACGGGAACGACGCCAATCCCGGAAGCAAAGGAAGCCCGTTCCTGACCCTCGGGCAGGCCGTGCAGGCTGCCGCCGAAATACCTGACGGCAAAAAGGTTACAGTCGTCCTTAAAGATGGAGAATATCTCCTGACGGAAACGGTATCCTTGAACGGATTGAAGAATCTCAGCATAGTCGCAGAAAAGGACGCATCCCCAGTCCTGGCAGGAGACATAAGTCTTTCCGGATGGGAAAAAGCGTCCGACGCGGCTGTCCTGGCACGTCTTCCGGAGTCTTCCAAGAACAAGGTCTGGTGCGCGAGTCTCGAAAAAGCCGGAATCGCTGATGTCGGGGAACTGATCGGCGAGGTCAACAGGATCGACCTCTATTTCAACGGCTCCCGACAGACACTTGCCCGCTGGCCAAATGAAGGCAACGCTTTCGCAGGAAAGGTTATCGGCCATACTCCGACCAAAAACGACCATTGGCACGGTTTCAATGAAGGTGTCTTCGAATACCTGGAGGACAACGTAAGCAAATGGGCGGACGAACCAGATGCTTATGCGCACGGCTACTGGTTCTGGGACTGGAGGGAGAATTACAAGAGAATAGTAAGCGTCGACACAAAAACGCGTACTATACACCTCCCGGAAGGAGACGACGACGGATACGGCTATAAGGACAACCTCCGCTATTTCGGCGTAAACCTCCTCTGCGAGCTGGATGTCGCCGGAGAATATTACATCGATCCTGCGAAAAAGCTCGTTTATTATTATGCGCCGGATGGTTTCGACCCCAAAGGCACCCAGGTGACCTATTCGGCATTTTCCCCCGCATACATGCTTGAAATGGAAGGCTGTGAGGATGTCATACTCTCAGGAATCACGCTGCGCGGCGGACGCAACGGGGCCGTATCGGTCAAGGGCGGGAAGAACGTCCTCTTCAAGGACTGCCGTTTCGCCCAGTTCGCAAACGATGCCATGTTCATTTCCGACAGCAAGGATCTTCACATCGAAGGCTGCCTCTTCCAGGAACTAGGCCACGGAGGCATTGAAGCCCATGGCGGCGACAGGAAGACGCTTGAGCCGTCAGGATTCGTCGTGGAAAACACCATTTTCACAGATTTCTCCCTGTACAAGCCGACCTACGAGCCTGCCATCATTTTCTACGGCTGCGGGATGGAGCTCAGGTACAATCATTTCCAGAACTGCGCATCGTCTGCCCTCAGGCTTGAAGGCAATGACATCCTCGTCGAGAAGAACCGCTTCGTACACCTCGTGACCGAAAGCGACGACCAGGGCGCCATCGACGTTTACTGGAACTTCACCTACCGCGGCAACGTTGTCCGCTGGAACTGGTGGGAGGATATAGTAAGCGAAGCCGAAGACAGCGGCGCCGCCGGAATCCGCCTCGACGACATCATCTCCGGCTACAAGATGTACGGCAACGTATTCAACAACTGCGGAGCCGGCATCTTCGGAGCTATCCAGATCCACGGAGGAAAGGACAACATCGTGGAGGACAACCTTATGTATGGCTGCAACAGCATGATCCATGCTTCCAGATGGGGCCAGAAACGCTTCGAAGTCGATTTATACGGGGAAGAAATGATGGCCAAACTCAAGGAAGTCGACTTCCCCTCCGAGCTCTACAAGAGCCGCTACCCCGAACTTGCCGACGAGAAGGAAATCCCTCTTCACGCGAACAGGAACTTCGTCCGCAACAACCTGGCCGTCAATTCCAAGAGCAAGGTCGGTCAGATTGAAGACTACGTCATGGAAAACAACAGCGAGATCGACAGCGACAAGCCTCTCGAGTATTTCCTCGACAGCGAGGTCCTGGACGGATACGGCATAAAGCCTCTTCCCTGGAAGGAAATGGGCCTGAAGGATAACAAGTACAAGGATATCGTGAACCTCAGATAGCCATGAAGGAGACTCTCCGCATTATCTGTTCGCTCGCTGCGGTCATGCTGATTTCAGCATGCGGCGGCAATAAAACCGTCTATGTCTCTCCCGACGGGGATGACACCAATCCCGGAACGGTTTCCAAGCCTTTTAAAACTCTCAGCCATGCGGTGGAGGC
>CACXFP010000164.1 GCA_902766985.1 uncultured Bacteroidia bacterium
GGGAAAGGTCACTCCATACACCGCCATCGTTGTATTCTCGCTTGCAGTCCTTGCGAGCAACCTGATATTCAACACCCTCGTGATGAAGAAGCCCTTCGTCGGAGAGCCGGTTGCCTATTCGCAGTATTTCAAGGGTGATTTCAAGACACATCTGGTTGGAATGCTCGGAGGAGCGATATGGTGCCTTGGAACGGCCCTGAGTTACATTACCGCCGAAAAGGCGGGAGCCGCCGTGTCCTATGCCCTCGGCCAGGGAGCACCGATGGTGGCCGCCATCTGGGGTGTCTTCGTATGGAAGGAGTTCAGGGGGGCTCCGAAGAAGGTTTACGTCCTCCTTGCCCTGATGTTCTGTCTTTTCATCGCCGGCCTCGCATGTATCGTGGCTGCTGGAAATAATTGATAACGGCTGAAATAGAGCAGATGAAACGCTTATTCTTCATTTTTAGCCTCCTTGTCCTTGCCGCCTGCTCCCGTCCCGGGACTGTGCCATACGGGAAACAGGTCACGATTCCCGACGATGTCCTCCGCGACAAGATCCGCGGCGGCTGGTACGGGCAGACAATTGGCTGCACATATGGAGGTCCGACGGAATTCCACCATCTCGGAGAAACCATCCCCGGCGACAAGATTATTCCCTGGTACGAGGACTATATACTTGAGACATTCACCAGCATCCCCGGCTTGTATGATGACGTTTACATGGACATCACCTTTCTGGAGACCATGGTGAAAAACGGCCTTGACTGCCCTGCAAAGCCCTATGCCGATGCTTTCGCGAATGCCGGATTCATGCTGTGGCACGCCAACCAGATGGCACGTTACAACATACTCAACGGCATTGACCCGCCCGCATCGGGATTCTGGAAAAACAATCCCCATGCAGACGACATAGACTTCCAGATCGAGTCGGATTTCATAGGGATGCTTTATCCCGGCAGGCCTTCCGAAGCCTTCGTACTCGCCGACAGGATCGGCCATATAATGAATTACGGGGACGGCTGGTATGGAGGCGTGTTCATGAGCGCGATGTACAGTCTGGCCTATGTGTGCGACGACATCCCCGCATTGGTGCGGGAGTCTCTCAAGGCCATCCCTGAAGGTACCGGATTCCATTCATGCATTTCCGATGTCCTGAAATATCATGGGCAGTACCCGGACGACTGGAAGAAATGCTGGGAGGCCGTCATGCAGCTCCACAACGAGGACAAGGGTTGTCCCGAAGGGGCTCTCCGACCCTTGAATATCGATGCCAGGATAAATGCCGCCTATGTGGTCATAGGGCTTTTATACGGAGGAGGGGATTTCGGGAAAACCATTGACATTTCCACCCGTTGCGGTCAGGATTCCGACTGTAACCCCTCGACGGCGGCCGGTATCCTCGGGGTGATTCACGGCTACTCTGCCATTCCTGACGAATGGAAGAAGGGGGCCGAGAAGATCAAGGACATGACCTTCCCCTATACTTCGATGAGTTTGGAAGATGTGTGCAAGCGCAATTTTGACCTTGTAAAGGCCTCCCTGGGCAGGGAGGACTGCACCTTCCGTGTGAAACGGTTCCGTCCGGTAAGGTTCGAGCAGAGCTTTGAAGGGCTCAGGCTCTCCGGAAGGCAGGAACTGGACCTCGATTTCGACAGCAGGGCCGAGATTCCATTCGAGGGCTGCGGAGTCTGCGTGACTGGCCAGGTGAAGATTCCTTCGGAGTTCGATGATGGCTATGTGGCCGATGTCACCGTACTAGTAGACGGAGAGGAGGCGGAGAGGGTCTGCCTTCCGGTCAGTTTCCTGCGAAGGAAAGATGAACTGTATGCCGGATACGACCTCTCCTCCGGCCCGCACACCCTTACGCTGATCTGGAACAATCCTGTTCCAGGCTACTCCATCAAGGCCGGCTCCATGGTCACGTACGATAAGGAATAAAGACCAGCCGTCATCACAGCACCGGCATCGGCAAAAAGCGAGCATTGCGGCCGTAAGGCCGTGTATCTGGGAGCGTTGCCGATGCCGGTGCTTAGTCTGTGCCGGATGGGGCAAAAAGCGAGCATTGCGGCCGTGAAGCCATTATGACCGTCGAGCGGAGCGATATGGTGCATGGGTACC
>CACXFP010000165.1 GCA_902766985.1 uncultured Bacteroidia bacterium
ACATCACGGAATATGCCCAGCAGATCGGCCTCGGCACCAAGAAATACAATATCGTAAATATCGGGTTGTAGGGATTATCCGGAGGGGGCATCAAGCCCTTTCGCTCCCGTCAGAAACGAACGAAAGAATCAGACCCATGAATGTACTGCTTATAAATGGAAGCCCGCGCCAGAAAGGTAATACGTCTATTGCACTTGCCGAAATCGCAAAGACGCTCAGGGAAGATGGCATCGACAGCGAAACCGTATGGATCGGCAACAAGCCGGTAAGGGGCTGCATAGCCTGCAACAAGTGCAGCAGCAAACCTGGTGCATGTGTTTTCAATGACGATATCTGTAATGAAATAAGTGCGAAATATGCATCTTCCGATGCCCTGATAGTAGGATCTCCGGTATATTACGGGCAGCCCAACGGCGCACTGCTGTCCATCATCCAGCGTTCCTTCTATTCCAACGGAGCTAATATTGCCGGGAAGCCTGCCGCTGCCGTGGCGATATGCCGAAGAGGAGGTGCCACAGCCGCTTTCGAGACTCTCACACTCCCCTTCCAGATGATGAATATGCCGGTGATAGGTTCACAGTACTGGAACATTGTCTATGGCCGTGAACCTGGCCAGGCCGCGCTCGACCAAGAAGGGCTTCAGACCATGCGGGCATTGGCTCACAACATGGCCTGGCTGCTGAAATCTACCGGCGGGAAGCCCGCACCCGGCCGAGGTGATGAGCCCTGGGCTCCTATGCATTTCATACGGTAGTACAATTTTTGTTGAAACTATTCTTTATTCGTCGGAATAAATGTATGTTTGCCACGAATTATCGTCCGAATTTTTGTTGATTTTGGCTGAATATTCGTCCGAATTTTTGTTGTGTGAAAAAGGAGTACAAAACACTCTCCTATGTAAACCTGGACAAAGACGCCGGGCTCATCTACAAAATCCATCGCGTCTCCAAAATCGAGTACCCGCTCAAATTCTATGAAGATTTCGATGTCCAGACAGAAAAACGAGTCATTCTCATTGAAGCCAAGGCTGAAGAAAACGTCGAGGGCAAATCACTTAAGACCTACATTGACGAACATCCTGCCCTCAAAGGCCTCCGCGTCTCGATGAAGGACTACATTGACCAAGCTTGGATGGAGAATCTTCCGCTCTACGCAATTGAAGCCTATCTTCGCGCCAAAGGCATACCGGTCCCTGAGCAAGGGGAATAAACTATCAAATCATCATCCTGGCACCACTTGAAAACGGACTTCCTTTACTTGGGAGGCCGATTTTGGATGCAGATTTACCTTGACATCGAGCCCGACGATTTGACAGCCGCATGGCGCCTCCTGGAGCGGCATGGACGCCCCGACGAAAGAACAGTTGCGACAGAAACGGGACGAGGAAAGATCCGGAGCGATGGACGCGAACTTTGAAGATACCAGGTTTGTGGAGAAGTTGAAATAAGAATAGTCAAAAAAAATGCTAAATTTGCTTTTGAAAGCAATCATAGCATTTTTTCCATGGCCGAAGGCAAATTCAACGAGAACACGCGTGTTCAAGTTCCAGCCGCATTGCACCTTGTCAGATTAGGCTACACCTATCTGGCGGGAATCAAAGACGATGATTTCAATGCGGATACAAATATCCTGACAAAGGTTTTTCTGCGGAGCCTCAGACGAATCAATCCAGAGCTCTCTGAGTCAGACGCGCAGACGGTCCTGACGGACATCATTCGCATCCTTGGCAATGATGATCTTGGCCGTGAATTCTATGGAAAACTGTCATCCATCAGCGGAATCAAGCTCGTTGATTTTGAGAACCCAGCGAACAACGAGTGGCACGTCACCACCGAATTCTCTTGCGAGGACAAGGAAACCGGCGACAACTTTCGCCCCGACATCACTTGCTTCCTCAATGGCCTTCCACTTGCTTTCATCGAGGTCAAAAAGCCCAATAACGCAGAAGGAATCATGGCGGAGAAAGACCGCATCGAGACCCGAATGAAGAATAAGCGTTTCCGCAAATTCATCAATATTACCCAGTTGATGGTATTCTCCAACAACCAGGAATATGACCACGAAAAGATAGTCCCCATACAAGGTGCATTCTATGCCACCACTTCCCGGGACAAGGTCTTTTTCAACGTATTCCGCGAGGCTGATCCAGAATTGCACGTGAGCGTAATTCGTAATGGCAACGACAAAGTCACTGAAGAGGACGAAAGGATTGTCCTGACGCATCGCAACTGCCTGCCGATTAAAGGCTCACCTGAATACATCACCAACCTGGCCTATAACACCCCCACAAATAGGATACTGACCTCTCTGCTTTCTCGTGAGCGTTTCCTGTACCTGCTTCGCTATGGTTTTGCATACGTAGATAAGAAGGAAGAGCTCGCCAGTGGAGAAATCGTAACGCGACTGGAAAAACACGTGATGCGCTACCAGCAGTTGTTTGCGGCGCTGGCCATCCGGAAAAAACTGGATGCCGGTGTGAAATCAGGCATCATTTGGCATACCCAGGGCAGCGGAAAGACCGCTCTGGCATTCTATAACGTTCGCAACCTTACCGATTTTTACGCCAAGAAAAAGACAGCCGTCAAATTTTATTTTATCGTAGACCGTCTGGACCTTCTGGAACAAGCCTCCAATGAGTTTGCCATGAGGGGCCTGTATGTCCGAAAAGCCAACAGCCGCGAAGAGCTGATGGACGACTTCCGCAGCAACACTGTCATAGGCAACGCTGACGGCAAGCCGGAAATTATGGTCGTGAACATCCAGAAGTTTGAAGAAGACCACAAGAAGGTGGACCTGCCTGAGGCATACAACATCAACCTCATTCGTGTATTCTTCATCGACGAAGCCCATCGCGGCTACAATCCTACCGGCAGTTTCCTTGCAAACCTCCTCGACGCAGACCGGGAGAGTGTGAAGATTGCCCTGACCGGAACGCCTCTCCTGAAAGAGGAACGCGCCTCCTGGAAGGTTTTCGGCGATTATATCGACAAATACTATTACGACAAGTCCATCGCCGACGGCTATACCCTCCGCCTGATGCGTGAAGACATAGAGACAGAATACAAGGAACAGATAGAAAACATTCTTGACACCCTCACACACGACATTCAGGTAAAGAAATCCGATATAGACCACGACAAGATCATCGAATCCCCCAACTACCTCAATGCTTTGCTGGACTATATCATCCACGATATACGGAAGTTCCGCATCCAGCAGGATGCTCCCAAGGTAGCCGGAATGATTGTCTGCGAGACGAATCCTCAGGCACGCGCAATGCTGGCCTTGTTCAACGAGCGATTCGCCCCGGAAAACCTTAAACCAGGCGAGAAACCGATGCGGGCAGAGCTTATCCTTCACGATGAAGGAGATAAAGAAACCCGCAAGATACTCATTGATGAGTTCAAGAAGCAGGAATCCATTGATTTCCTGATTGTAAACAACATGCTGCTCACAGGTTTCGATGCTGCCCGCCTCAAGAAACTATACCTGTGCCGTAAACTGGACGGCCATAATCTGTTGCAAGCTCTTACGCGCGTCAACCGTCCTTACAAACAGTTCCAGTTCGGCTACATTGTTGATTTCGCCAACATTAAGCAGAACTTTATCGAGACCAACAACGAGTACCTCAGAGAACTTAACCGCACAACGGATGAGATTCCTGATTTGGAAATACCCAAACCGGCTGGCGATACGCTCATGATCAACAATGACGAAATCATTGTGGCGATGAATGAGATCAAGGAGATGCTTTGGCAATACGACACTGACAATGCCGAGGAATTTCGCAAACAGTTGGACGACATCCATGACCGCCAGACCCTGTACGAATTACGAAAAGGGCTCGAAGAAGCCAAGGCAATGTCCAACCAGGTGCGCAGTTTTGGTGATGACGAGCTGAAGGCAAAGTTTGAGACGCTTGCCATTGACGCCCTCCCGGTCCTCCTTTCGGAGGTTAACCACCGCATAGAACGCATCAACCTCCTGGAGAATACCGACCACACCGCAGAGGTATCGGGAATCATCAATGAAGCCATCTCGGCTTTGGAATTCAACTTCCGCTTCCGTGGCAAAGAGGAACTGGAGATTGTTTATAACGACCTTATTGACAGGTATTACGATGTCAAACGCGAGTTTGACGCCTGCTTCGATAAGCAGGAGGATAAGTACATTTCTTTGGCAGAAGACTTCCAGAGCTACTTCAAGAAGAAAGGCTTTACCCGAGACGATGTAGCTTCAGTCAAAGCTGACCTCAGGTATATGGATGATGTCATGCAGCGAATCCGGGAGATCAACCGCCGGAACAATATGCTGAAAAAGAAATACGCAGATGATGAGAAGTTCGTCCGCATCCATAAGCGTATTCTGGAAGAGAACGATAAGCGGGCGCAATCAACCCCACCCCAAAAACCAATCATTTCTTCCAGCGAGCGTGTCATTGCCGAGGAATTGTCAAAGGTAAAGGCCTCCATCGATGCACTTATTTACCTCAACATCAATGTCCTCTCTAATGAAAGTTCATTCAACCAGGACGTTCTCGCCGCCGTCAGCCAAAAACTGGTTCAACTCGGCATTGAAGCGTCTCTGGATGACAGGAAATATATCAGAAACCATATTGCAGCAGAATACATGAACCGCTATGCGGAACTTGGATTCAGGGCAGGAGCATAGTTTTATGGAACAGATTCAGATAGAACAGGCAACCAAGCAACTAATTGACGGACTGAAACAAACCTGTGGCAATTTCGGTCTTGGCAATGACGGTAACGAATACAAGATTATCATTCAGGTCTTCCTGTACAAATACTTCAACGACAAGTTCGGCTATGAAGTAAAGAAAGCTCCTGTCTATGGCCAGCGGCTTTCAAAAGCAGAGAAATGGGACGAAGAGTACGACACTTTCACCGATGATGAATGTGAGGACCTCTTTTCCTACCTGCCTACAGGCACACCTCACCTTCTGCCCCGCCACACCATTCACCACCTGTACAATGCCCAGCAGCAGGGCGACTTCTCCAATCTGTTTGACAGTACGATGGTGGAGATTGCCGACATCAACGCTGACATTTTCTCGATGGCCACGGTCAACAAGACCAAACTCACCATCTTTGAACCCATCACCGTATTCATTCCGGATTCCACCCAGCGTGACGAATTCGCTATTTCTCTAATGCGCTATATCGCCGATCCCAAGACCAACTTCGAGGAGATGTTCGCCATGAAGTACGATTTCTTCTCCACGATGTTCGAGTACCTTATCAAGGACTACAACAAGGATGGTGGCGGCAAATATGCAGAGTACTACACGCCCCGCAGCATTGCCCTCATTATGGCTCGGCTTCTGGTCGGAAACAATACGGATTTGCGTGGCGTAACCTGCTGCGACCCTTCCGCCGGTTCGGGCACGCTCCTGATGGCTCTTGCG
>CACXFP010000166.1 GCA_902766985.1 uncultured Bacteroidia bacterium
GGGGACCAGAAGATTCCTCCGTTGATGCCGAACTCGTTGCGGCTGACGCTCTGGCCATAGGTTATCTGGTCATTCTCGCTTTCGGCCACTGTGACCTCCTTGCCGCCGGTGTCCATGATATAGAGGCTCTGTCCCCTGGTGAAGGCCATGTCGCCTTTTGCGGAAGGGGTGCGGTGACCGGCGTCCCTGGTAAGGGCAATGGTCGGTTCCGGCTTGACTTTAAGGTCTTTGCGGGCTACTTCCTTTCCGGACAGGTTGAAGAATTTCCATTGCCCGTCCATATAGGCCGAATAGGTCTCACCGTCGATCCACCTGGCGTAGACGTTGGCGGGGCGGACGTCCGGGCTGACCGTGGCGTCCTCCATGGTAAGGAGTTTCCCGTCCGGATTGGATGCGGGATGGATGGCGACAACACCGCTCTGGGCGAAGGCTGCCGGAGCGAGGAGGAGAAGGACGGCCAGGGATGTGAGGCTATTCCGATTCATAGAAATTGGATGAAGATGTGTTTTCCCGTACGGCCACGACCTTGTCGACTATATGCTTCTGCATGCCCCTCCAGGGAAGGGCTCCGAAATATTCCTTGTAATGGAGTTCCACAATCTTGCCGCTGCACCTCATGAGCTCTTCCGCCACGGCCTTGTTAGTCACGGAAAACTCGAAAACGTAGGAGCCGACTCCGTTGTTGTCTCCGTCTCCATAGGTGATTACACCCATGTTGGAGCCTTTGAAACCGGCCTGGATCAGCCTTCCTTCGTAGGTCTTGAAGACGACCCCCTTGAGGGCGAACTGGTTGAGTTCACCGGCTTTCACTCCGTCGGCGAACACATAGAAGAAACGGATTGCGACAAAGGCCGCCGCAGCGACCACCAGCAGGACAAGCGTCCAGCGGATGACTTTCCTGAAAGAATTGATGATGTCTGTCTTGTTCATTATCTGCAGGTATAATTCCTAACCTACAAATATAACTATTCCACCCGGAAGGTGCAATAATTCATTTGCCTGTACAATTCCCTTTCCCGTACGCCAGTATCTGAACAGGCATAGGCGGGCACTGCGATGGCACAAGCCGGACTACAGGACGATGTCGTCGAAGCGCATGAGATAGGTGTCGTACTGGGTCAGGAAGGGGTGGAAGGGGGCGGGGACGCCGTCAGGGGAGAGGAAGAGGTCCTTCAGGATCCGGGGCGCGCTGCCTGCTTCTACCTTGTAGAGATAGAACTCGCCGCTGACGGTGCCGATGGCATCGGCCATGACGGTGTGGGAAGACCTGTTGAATTTCGGTCCCATTCCGGAAACGGCGGCGTTGTAAGTCAAGACAATGCCCTTGTCGGTCTGTTCGAAACTGACGTCCCCGCTGCGGCAGAGCATCAGGACTCCGTTGCCGTCCCTGTCCGTCAGGAGGGCCGCATCGACGCCGCGGCGGTTGCCTTCGAAATACAGGTCGTCCTTGTGAAGGGCCCAGAAGCCATACCTGCCGGCCCTGTACCTTCCGGGATATGTCGGCATCACGCCGTTGCCGATCCACTGTACCCTGTCTATGGCGGGGTTGAGCAGGAAGGCGACGCCGAACTCCGTCAGAGCCATTTCCATCTTTGCCGGAGTCAGAGAGAATGATACCCGGGTGGCGTTCCCGGCCTTTCCCGTCTTTATGGACGTCTTTATCTGCCCCGCCCGGGAGCCGTCGGGAGAGAGCCTGAGCAGATAGCGCTCGAACCTTCTGCCTTTGAGTCTCTTGATTTCGGTAAGTGTGGCCTTGCGGCCTACCCTCACCAAGGGGCCTTCCTGCATGGCGTCGATGGGGTCGCCGGAATCCCTGTCGAGTCTCGCGATGATGCGGGAAGCGGGGTCGGACGGCATGACGGGAACGGACTGCCGGTTGATGATACGTCCGTGGGCGTCGGAAACTTCAAGGTTCAGGATACGTATGCCGCCTTTCCCGGGGGAGTAAAGTTCTCCGGGTTCCCATTCTACCGTACTTCGAGGGGGGCAGTCGGGTGAGAATGAACCCCTTGCGACAGTATCCCTGTCTTCCGTCAGGGTCCAGTCGAAAGTGACGTTCCCCTTGAGGTTGATGAAATCATAGCGGTTGCGGATATGGAGCGGGCTTCCTGCGGTGAGGATGCTGTCCGTAACGGCCGCCTGGGCGTAGTTGTGCCGGAGTTCATAATAGTTGGGAAGGGGAATCCTGTTGGGGTAGAGCATCCCGTCCATGAGGTCGTCCTCGCTGAGGTCGAAACCTCCTGTTTCCGATGTATAGATCTTGTATTCGAATCCGTAGAATCCGTTTGCCTTCTTGCCGGCATCTTTGAACGGGGCGCCCTGGTCCACCCATTCCCATACGCAGCCTCCGGCGAGCCAGGGGGTGCGCTCTATGATCTCCCACATTATGTCATGGTCTTCGAAGGAGTTGCCCAGGGAATGGCAGTATTCGGTGAAAATGACAGGACGGTCGCTTCTCCGGTAGAAACCGAGAAGGTCGCTGATGCGGGGATAGTGTGGGGCGTAAATGTCTATGAAAGAGGGGAGATCGTAGTTAAGACCTGTGAAATAACCTCCTATCTGAGGGTAACAGATGGGCCTCGTGGAATCAATGGACTTCACGTATTTCCCAACTTCGATGCAGATGTCGGTGAGGTCGTTCTCATTGCCTACGCTCCATATCAGCACGCAGGGATGGTTCTTGTCCCTCATGATGGTGGCTTCAGCCCTGTACCTGAGTATTTCATAATAATCCGGGTCGTTGAGATGTTCCTCGCCGTAGCCGAAGGGTACTTCATCGATTATGTAGAATCCAAGGGAATCGGCGAGTTCGTAGAAACGCGGTTCCCTCGGGTAGTGGGAGGTACGTATGCAGTTTACGCCGGCCTCCTTCATCAATGTCATGTCTTTCAGCAGCAGGGAGTCGGAGATGACCTTCATCGTGAACGGGTCGGTGGCGTGGTTGGCGACTCCACGGAATTTTATCGGCTGTCCGTTGAGTTTGATGACCTTCCTGTCGATGGTGAGTTCCCTGAATCCGAATTTGTGCTCGAAGGTCTGGAGGACCTTGTTCTTCCGCATCAGCCTGGTTCGTAGAGTATACAGGTACGGGGTTTCGGCTGTCCAGGGTTTTGGATCGCTTACCCTGGACTTTCCGACGACCTTCCCGTCCGCATCAAGGATTTCATTGATTACCCTTGTGTCCTTGTCCGCTCCCGCTATCCTGGCGTCCACCTTTACCTCTCCAGACAGGTCCGCATGGATGGTCAGGTCGGAAAGATGTGTTTCGGGAACCGCCATCATTGAAACGTCCCGGATGATGCCGCAGGGCGACCAGTCGTCGTTGATGTCGAAGCCGTAGCTCTCGTGCTGCGAGATGACCCGCATTGCGAGTTCCTGGTCCACAGAACCTTCGTTCAGGAATGGGGTGACGTCGAAAAGGGCGGTGTTATATCCCGAATGCCAGGTCCCGGCGTAGTGTCCGTTGACCCAGAGGTCATAGCCGTAAAGGACTCCGTCAAACCTCAGGACGATCCTCTGTCCTTTCCACCTTGCAGGCACACGGAAAGACGTCCGGTAGTAGCCGGAAATCGGCTGTGTCTTGGCGTAATTGGTGTGCCAGAAGCCGTAGGTTTCCCAGCATCCGGGGACAGGTATGCTGCCCCAGGAAGGGTCTTCCGCAGGCACGGAAATGTCATCCGTGATGCCTTCCACCACCTTGAGGGCCCACGTCCCGTTGAGGCTTATCTTCATGGACGGGTCTGTAACCGGCAGTATGCCTTTGAATGCGTCTCCGATGTTTTGGGAGTTGACGGTGATGGCCAGAAAGATGCAGAATGCAGCCAGAAGGATTCTTTTCATCATTATTTGTTTTCTACAAGCGTGGAGGAAATAAAAAAAGAAGAAAGGCTGCCTCCCCTCCATGGCAAAACCTTTCTTCTAACGGCTTTGAGGCCGTCGTACTGGGTACGGGAATCGAACCCATATTACAAGATTGAGAATCTTGTGTACTGACCGTTATACGAACCCAGCATTTCCTAATGGAATGCAAAGGTACGCAAAAAATTGCAATCTCCAAATTTTTATTGAAAAAGGCTGCGGATTTTTCCGCAGCCTCAGGGTCAGCCTTGACAGGAAGTGGATTACTTCTTCCTGCTCTTGTATCTCTGATAGAACTGGTCTACGCGGCCTGCGGTATCGACGAGCTTGACCTTGCCGGTGTAGAAAGGATGGGAAGTGTTGGAGATTTCCACCTTTACTACGGGATACTCGACTCCGTCCACCATCAGAGTCTCTTTGGTCTCGGCGCAGGAGCGCGTGATAAACACAGTGTCGTTAGACATATCCTTGAAAGCTACAAGACGGTAGGTTTCGGGATGAATTCCTTTTTTCATTGTCTGTTTGTTTTAAATGGACGGCAAATATAGCACTTAATTTCCTTTCCGCAAAATCTTATTTGAAAAAATGATCCCCCGCCTTCCTTGTCAAAACATTGTATCAGAAAATAGATTATCTTTACCGAAACGGACTTGCTATGGATGTGAAAAAGTACATTGAACGGGATCCTGCTGTAAGGGAGATGTCTCAGATGCGCGAGACAGTGTGGATAAATCCGCGGCTGCTGCCTGTCGGAATTACGGAGGAGTCCCTTCAGTCAGTCGTGTCTGACAAGGACATCGCTGATGCGGAAGCAAGGCTGGGGAGGTTCGCTCCCTTTATCGCCGAAAGATTTCCCGAGACAAGGAAGGACGGAGGCCTGATCGAGTCATCGCTGGATGATATTCCGTCGATGCGGGAGGCCCTGGAAAGGGAGTATGGCTGCCGTATCCCGGGGCGGCTGCTCATGAAGATGGATTCGCATCTTGCAATTGCAGGTTCGGTCAAGGCAAGGGGAGGAATATATGAGGTCCTGAAGCATGCCGAGGACCTTGCGGTCGCCGCCGGCAGGCTGGATTATGACGAGTCATACCTGAAGCTGGCAAGCCCTGAGATGCGAGATTTCTTCGGGCGGTTCACGATGCAGGTGGGCTCGACGGGGAATCTGGGGATGTCGATAGGGATCATGTCGGCAGCCCTTGGATTCAAGGTCAAGGTCCACATGTCGGCAGATGCCAGGCAGTGGAAGAAGGATCTCCTGAGGAGCAAGGGCGTGGAGGTCCTTGAATATGATGCGGATTACTCGAAGGCTGTGGCGGAGGGGCGCAGGCTCTCCGGGCTTGACCCTTCCAGTTACTTCGTGGATGACGAGAAGTCGGCAGACCTTTTCATCGGCTATGCGGTGGCCGCCGGCAGGCTCAGGACGCAGCTGGAGGAAAAGGGGATCGTCGTGGATGCCGGCCATCCCTTGATAGTGTATATCCCTGCCGGTGTCGGCGGGGCTCCGGGAGGGGTGACCTATGGACTGAAACGTATCTTCGGCGACAATGTCCACTGTTTCTTCATTGAGCCGGCACGCTGTCCTTCTGTAATGCTTGGCATTGCCACCCAGCTGTTTGAGAAGGCAAATGTACACGATTTCGGTATCAGCGGGCGTACCGAGGCTGATGGTCTCGCCTGTGCCAGTCCTTCAGGTTTCGTGACCAGGATAATGACGAACCTCGTTTCCGGAGGGTTTACCGTCGAGGACCGGAGATTGTACGATTATCTGCGCCTATTGGACAGGATGGAGGGCAAACGCATAGAACCGTCCAGCTGCGCGGCTTTTATCGGTCCGTGCAATCTCTTGAGAACCGCCGCTTCCAGGGAATATTGCTCCTCCCACGGCCTGGAGGACGGGAAACTGGCCGGTTCGACCCAGATCGTATGGGCCACCGGCGGTCTCCTTGTCCCTGATGAGATCTGGGAGGAGTATCTGGCTTATTTCATCCTGTAAGGCTGGTCGGCGTAGAGTGAGAAGCGTTTGGCTTTGCGGATCCATTTCTGCTCTCCGGCCTTGATGTGCTCACGGGTCTCCTGGAGGGATACTTCTCCGTGAAGATAGGCCATGATGAAAGGATCGGCCATCTTTGTCTCGAATTCCGGATGCAGCTCAAATTGGGAATAGCGGCCGAGGAAGTATCTGATCAGCTGGATGGTATGGAGGAGGGAGTGGTATTCGGTGCCTGGTTCCAGCATGATCTGGTAGCCGTGGCAGAGCTCTCCCTGATACTGGCCGGCAGCGGGAGTGAAGGTGCAGGGTCTCATCATGACGCCTGCCGGTGCCGGAATCCTTTCAAGAGGATCGTGTTTGATGTACGGGGCTCCGAAATACTCGTAGGGCCGCGAGGTGCCGATTCCAGGTGTGATGGTAGTGTTGTTCCACAGGCCTCCTCCGCTGTACATCAGGGACGTGAACATGCCTGGAATGTCTGATGCCGGCGCGATTGTCCAGGGAAGTATCTGGCGGGTGGAATCGGAGGCCAGGGCAGAGATGACGTGGAGGGGGAATTTAGCCCCGATTTCAGAGTAATAGAGATTGCAGAGTTCTCCGAGCGTGAGCCCGTGGCGATGGGCGACGCTCGGGACATGGAATTCCACCTTCCCGGATGGGATAGTCCCTTCCACGACCCTTCCTGCAGGATTTATATGGTCTACGACATAGAGGGAAGGGGGATTCTCAAGTCCGGCCATGGTCTCCATGAGATCCATGACGTCCTTGGTGTAATTGAAGTACCTGGATCCGACGTCCTGGATTTCGACAACGATGGCGTCGAGATCCTCCAGGTCTTCGGTCTCGAATACGATGTGGTTCGTTCCGGGGGTAAGCTCGGCGTCCCTGGGCATGAATACCTTGGCCAGATTGCCCCTCTCCCGGAACAGGTCGTACATATACCTGTCCCGGGCGGTGTCCCAGCAGTTCTGGGTGCAGAAACAGCCCACCCTGCCATCCAGCAGGGCCTTGTCGATCTGGTCTTCCAGAGCTGTAGTCCTGAACGAGAACATGGGGCTGCGGGCTTATCCTATGACCTTGCCGGCAATTGCGATCACCTCGTCGGCCAGGGCCTGTGCGGCGTCCTCCGTGGGCGCTTCGGAATAAATCCTGATGATGGGCTCGGTGTTGGAACGGCGGAGATGGACCCAGGAACGCGATTCCTCGAAATCCACTTTCACCCCGTCGACCGTATTCACCTTCTCCGAGGAATACCTTTCTTTCACCGCGGAGAGGATCTTGTCGATCAAGGCGCTGTCGCTGAGGTCTATGCGATTCTTCACAATGGAATACTGCGGGAGGGATGCCTTTATGTCGCTTACCTTCATCTTCTTGGCGGCGACATAACTGAGGAACAGTCCCACTCCCACCATGGCGTCGCGTCCGGCGTGGATGGCGGGGAAAATGACACCTCCATTGCCTTCACCGCCAATAAGGGCGTTCTTCTCGTGAATCAGCGTGGTTACGTTGACCTCTCCGACGGCGGAGGCGAAATATTTGCCTCCCCATCTTTCTGTCACGTCCCTTAGGCCTCTGGATGAGGATAGGTTTGAGACAGAGACCGGAGCAAAGGGGGCTGTGGCTTCCTCAAGGCTGATACCCTGGGTCTCGGCGACCTTGGCCGCCCTTTCGAAAAGGTAGTCCGCAACGGCAACCAGGGTGTTTTCTTCCACGAAAGGAGTTCCGTCTTCGCAGATGAATGCCAGGCGGTCGACGTCGGGATCCACGGAGATGCCGAGGTCTGCGTGATACTGGATCACGGTCTCGCTGAGTTCGGTGAGGTTCCTGGGAAGCGGCTCGGGGTTGTGGGCGAATTCTCCCGTGACCTCCTGGTTGATAGTGATGCAATTGACGCCAAGCCTTTCCAGGAGTTTGGGCATGATGAGGGCCCCGACTGAATTTACGGGGTCCAGGACCACCGTGAGCCCGGCGTCGCTGATGGACTGCTCATCGACATCCTTGAGGTCGAGGACGGCCTGGATGTGCTCGTCGGTGAAGTCGTGTTCGCTGACGTGTCCGAGGCAGTCGACTCCGGCGAAATGGAAATCCTCCGAATCGGCGCAGTCCAGTACGGCCTGTCCTTCGGCGGCGGTCAGGAATTCCCCTTTTTCGTTAAGGAGCTTGAGGGCGTTCCACTGGCGGGGGTTGTGGGATGCCGTCAGGATGATGCCCCCGTCTGCCTTGGAGAAGCGTACTGCCATCTCCGTGGTCGGCGTCGAGGCGAAACCGGCCTTCACGACATCTACGCCGCATGCAACGAGACTCCCTACGACGAGGTCTTCCACCATCCCTCCGGAAATCCTTCCATCCTTGCCGACCACCACCTTGTAGTGTTCACCTTCGGGTTTCGGAAGGCGTTCGCGGAGTTTGGCGCAATAGGCATAGGTGAACTTGACTATGTCTATTGGTGTGAGGTTCTCTCCCGGTTCACCGCCGATGGTGCCGCGGATGCCGGATATGGATTTGATGAGCGACATCCTGTATTACACTGCGAGGGTGAGCATAAGGGCTCCGACCAGTCCGAGGATGGCGTAGAACTCGGGAAGGGCGGCGTAGATAAGGGTGTTGGTCTGGACGTCGTGTCCCTGGGAGATGCCCACGATACCGTTGGCGCAGACCTGACCCTGGCGGATAGCTGAAATCATGCAGACGATTCCGACACCGATTCCGACACCGAAGAGGAGGGGACCGTTGGCGGCGAAGTCGAACTTATAGACGAGAAGCCACATGAAGAAGCCCACGAAGCCGTAGATTCCCTGGGTGGCGGGGAGTGCGGAAAGGATCAGATAACTGCTGGACTTTTCAGGAGCTGTCTTGAGAGCCCCTTCGGCGGCGTTTCCGGCGATGGTGGTGCCGATTGCGCTTCCTACACCTGCAAGACTGAGCATGAGCCCGAGTCCGAGATAACCGAGAATTTGATTCATAATGCGTTTATTGGTTTTGTTTGTTTGTTATTGGTCTGTACATCCTGCCTTTTCCTTCATATCCGCTATTCTTGAAGAACTCAAGGAAGTTGAGCCTCAGAGGATGGACGAAGGCGCCCAGGCAGCACATCGCGAGGTTGAGGGTATGACCTATGACGAAGATAAGGGCGAAACATATCCAGCCAAAGCCGAAACTGCCGTCGCCGAGGGTCATGGCGGCGATGTCGTTGAAAGCTTTGCCAAGCATGCCGCCGGCAAGGCCGAGGGCGTAGAGTCTCAGGTAACTGAGTACGTCGCCGAGCAATCCGGTGGCTGTGTTGTAGGTTTCCCAGAGCCCCGGTCCGATATTCTTGACCGGGTTCCGGTTGATGTCGCTGAAAAGGAATATCCCCGCTGCGCTGACTACTCCCAGGGCGATCACGATCCACTTTGTGACTTCGGAACTCAGGACCCCGGTAAGTGAAACGGCACCGATGATGACCCCGCCAACTATCAGCAGGGTCCAGCCCCATGTGCCGAGCGAATGGAGGAAGCCGTTCTTCCTGGTGGCATAGACTGCCTTAAGGCTGAAGGCCAGGCACAGGTGGATGACGCCGATGACTATGGAAAGGACCATGTTGGCGTCGAATCCGGCTATGTTTCCGGTCACCATGCATTTCTTGAGCACATCCGGAACCCATGAAGCGGTCGAGATGTCGTAACCGAAGAATGTATGCATCACGATGCCGATGATGAAGGTGCCGGCTCCGAGGGTCGTTACCAGCGGGGCAAGGTCCTTCATGCCATCGGATTTCCTGAGCAGCAGGCCGATGACGATGAGGGCGAGGCCGTATCCGGCATCTCCCATGCACATTGCGAAGAAGAGCAGGAAGAAGACGGACAGGTAGGGTGTCGGGTCGAACTCGTCATAGTCGGGCCTTCCATACATGTCGGTAAGGACTGTGAACATCCGTGTAAAACGGTTGCCCTTCAGCTTGATGGGAGGATTGTCCGCGGCGGTTGCCTTTTCTTTTATGTAGATCACGTCCATCGCGTCGAAGGCGCTGCACAGGCGGGATTCTTCGCTTTCAGGAGCGAAGCCTTCGAAAATGGTGACCAGGTTCTCGGCCGCCTTGCCTGCTCCTGCTCCCGCAAGATACCGCTGGAGCGAAGCATTCTTCCTGTCATACTCTTCGCGGAGCTTGCCGGTGCAGGCTTTAAGGGACAGGAGGGTGGAGTTGCATTCGGCCTCTTCCTTTTCCTTTATGGCAAGGCCTTTTTCTGCAGCCCGGACGTCGCCTCTGGGGGAGGGAACCTCTTCCAGGGGGAAGCTGTAGGCCGGGTCGTCCGATACGGTGACGAACCAGATATTCTTTCCGTCTTCCGAGATTACCTGCAAGGCGTACTGCTGCTCCCACTCCGGGTCGAAGGCCTTCTTCGCAGTGCGGTAGAAGCGGACCGTGAGCCCGGCTTCCGACAATTTCTCGAGGGCTTTGCTGTCGAAAGACCCCCAGGCCCTGCGGTTCTCCATCTCCCTGCGTGCGGAGGAAATCTCTGATTTGAGTTCTTTAAGCCGGTGTTCCGTCTCCCCGAAAACTGACAGGACCTTCCCTGCATCCATGTTCTTGGGAGCATCCTTTTCTCCTGCCGGCTCGGGCAGGGCCTCGAGTTTCCCGGCTACGGATTTGAGGAGGGCGCAACTCTCCATGCAGGAGGCAGACTTCTCATCCACCGCCTTTTCGGAGCGTGTGATGTCCACCACTCCGAGGCTTTCGAGTTCCTTGAGGAATCCTTCAGCATCCCCGCTCAGGAGGACGAAGGAATATTTTGTCATCCTGTCTATCATAATCCAGCCTCCTCTTCTTCTTCCTGGTGACGGTTCTTGACTATCTTCGAGGAAGCCTTGGAAAGGTTCTCCTCATCTTCCATATATCTCTTTATCTTGCGGATGGCTTCCTGGTAGCCGGGAATCTGGACCTTCTCGTAGAGGTTGACCTTCTGCGTGGTCTTCTTGCGCTGCCAGTCAAGGATGCGTGCCTTCTCCTTGCACACCTCGGATTCTATGCCCAGGCGCGAGAGTTCCTTGAGGATGGCCACTCCGTCGGCATACCATGCCGGCTTGACGAAGGCGTTGAAGGGACGTATTTCATAATGGATGTCCCTCAGGTCCGGAGTCTTGACCCCGGCCACCTTCACCGTCACAAGGTCGACGTCGGTAATCCTGATCAGTCCCGGTTCGAATTCGTTCCAGAGGGCGGCGAGATAGTCGTATTTTTCAAGCGAGGCGTCCAGATCCCTAAGCAACTGCTCCGAACGCTCTTTGGCACGGCGTACCTCAAGCCTCAGGGCGCTCTCCTTGTTCTGAAGGGTAGGGAGGGCGTTCTGCCTGACTTTCAGCTGCTTCGTGATCTCGTTCAGGGAAGTCTTGTTGTATTGGAACTTGATTGCCATCGCTTATCAGCCTTTCCAGTATTTGTCAATCATCTGCTGCTTGATGCCTGTCTCCGCCTTGGTGAAGTACTTGGCGAACAGGCCCCAGGCGGTGTCGAGCATCTCCTCTATCGAGATGTTTACGTCAATGGCGAGGAGCTTGGTCGCATAGTCCTTCGCATAGTCAAGGCAGCGGCGGTCGTAGTCTGACAGGTCGAAGCCGTTCTCCAGTTTGGTCTTGGCGTTCTGCGCGTCTGCATAGAGGCGTACGCCTGCGTTCATCACCTGGGAGTGGTCTTCGCGGGTCTTCTTGTTCTGTACGTTCTGCTTGAGTCGGGACAGGGACCTGAAGGGGTCTATGATGACCTTGCCTGAGTCGGCGTCGGCCCTCAGGAAGAGCTGTCCTTCAGTGATGTATCCTGTGTTGTCTGGGATAGCGTGAGTGATGTCCCCGTCGTTGAGCGTCGTCACGGCTATGATGGTGATGGAACCTCCTGCAGGGAGCTGCACTGCCTTCTCGTAGATCTTGGCAAGGTCGGAATAGAGGGAGCCGGGCATGGAATCCTTGGAAGGGATCTGGTCCATTCGGTTGCTCACGATCGACAGGGCGTCGGCATAAAGCGTCATGTCGGTGAGTAGGACGAGGACCTTCTGGTTCTTGTCCACAGCGAAATATTCAGCTGCGGTGAGGGCCATGTCGGGGATGAGAAGCCTCTCCACCGTGGGATCTTCGGTGGTGTTGACGAAGGAAATGATCCTGTCGAGGGCTCCTGCGTCTTCGAATGAATGGCGGAAGAAGAGGTAGTCGTCGTTGGAAAGGCCCATGCCTCCGAGGATGATCTTGTCCACGTCGGCACGCATGGCCACGTCGGCCATAACCTGGTTGTAAGGCTGGTCAGGGTCGGCGAAGAAGGGGATCTTCTGTCCGGATACGATAGTGTTGTTGAGGTCGATGCCGGCGATTCCGGTGGGAATCAGCTCGGAAGGCTGACGGCGTTTGTAAGGGTTCACCGAGGGACCTCCGATCTGCCTCTCCTCTCCCTCCACCTCCGGACCTCCGTCGATGGGATGACCGTAAGCGTTGAAGAAACGTCCTGCGAGGGAGTCGCTGACCTTGAGGGTAGGGGGAACCCCCATGAACATGACTTCGGCGTCGGTGGGGATGCCTTCGGTGCCGGCGAATACCTGGAGGGTGACGAGGTCTCCCTTCGTACGGACCACCTGGGCCAGCCGGCCTGCCACCACCGCGAGTTCATCGTTGGAAACTCCTGTGGCCCTGAGGGATACTGTCGCCTTTGTGATGGATTCCAGGCGGGTATATATTCTTTGATAAGCCTTATTTGCCATTTTCCTCGAGAAGTTTGTCAAGTTGGTTGTGGAATTTGTTGAAAGCCTCGCCCTTGAATTCGGAGTAGTTCATCTGGCGGATGACGTTGATGATTTCCTTGAATGCCCTGCGGCAGTTTTCAAAGTCTTCGAATCCGAAGGAGCGGTCGCAGATGGAAAGGACAAGGTCGAGCATGTATTTCTGCCTGTCCCAAGGGGTGAGGGCGTCGGTGGCGTCGAAGGCGTCCTGCTGCAGGAAGGTGTAGTCGATAAGCTCTGATTTCCAGAATGTCTCGTGGTAGCTTACGGGCACGCCGTCATCTCCGAGGATGTTGATCTGGTCGCTTGCGTCACGTCCCTGGCGCAGGAGGTTCTTCACCTTGGCCACCTTGTCTACCCAGCCTTCTTCCACGTTCTCATCCAGCCATTTGCGGATTTCCGGATAGTCGAGGTACTTGGAGTAGGAGTCCATCGGGCTTACGGCGGGATACCTCTTCTGGTCGGCCCTGTGCTGTTCGAGGGCGTAGAAGCAGCGTGCCGCTTTCTTCGTGGATTCGGTGACAGGTTCCTTGAGGTTTCCTCCGGCGGGAGATACGGTGCCGATGAAGGTCACTGCACCCCTGCTGCCGTTGTTCAGGATGACCATTCCGGCCCTTGCATAGAAGCTTGATATGATGGAGGATATGTCCACGGGGAAGGCGTCCGCGCCGGGAAGCTCTTCCATACGGTTCGACATCTCCCTGAGGGCCTGGGCCCAGCGGGATGTGGAGTCGGCAAGAAGGAGGCACTTCAGGCCCATCGCCCTGTAGTATTCGCAGATGGTCATTGCCGTGTAGACGGAGGCTTCACGGGCGGCGACGGGCATGTTGGAGGTGTTGCAGATGATGGTGGTCCTCTCCATGAGCTTCCGGCCCGTGTGGGGATCTATCAGTTCGGGGAATTCCGTGAAGATTTCCACGACCTCGTTGGCCCTTTCGCCGCAGGCGGCCATCACGATGACATCGGCGTCACCCTGGCGTGCGATCGCGTGCTGGAGGACGGTCTTTCCGCAGCCGAACGGACCGGGGATGAAGCCTGTACCGCCTTCGGCGATGGGGTTAAGGGTGTCGATCGTACGGACCCCGGTTTCCATGACCTTGTCGGGCCTGGGCTTTTCGCGGTAGTTCCTTACTGCGACCTTCACCGGCCATTTCTGGGTCATGGTGATGTCGATATCCTCTTCGGAGGCATCCGTGAGGACGGCTATGACCTTGTCGATATTGTACTGTCCTTCAGGAGCGACGCTCTTGACGGTGTATTCGTCCTTCATGGAGAAGGGGACCATGATCTTGTGGGGCAGCCAGCCTTCCATGACTTCGCCGAGCCAGTCGGCGCCGGTAACTTTCTGTCCGGGGGCGGCAAGGGGCTTGAAGTCCCATAGTTTCTCATGGTCAAGGGGAGAGGTGTATTCACCCCTCTTGAGGAAAACTCCCTCCATGGTGGCCAGATTGTTTTCGAGGCCGTCATATACGCTGGACAGCAGGCCGGGGCCGAGGGTCACTTCGAGCATCTTCCCTTCGAACTCCACCGGAGCTCCGTTTTTCAGGCCGCGGGTGCTTTCATACACCTGCACCGAGGCCTTGTTGCCGTTTACCTTGATGACCTCCGACATCAGGCGGGTTCCGTCGAGATCGATGTAGCAGATCTCGTTTTCGGACACAGGCCCCTGTGTCTCAACCGTTACGAGGTTGGACACGATGCCGGTCACCTTTCCTGTGGTTTTCATATATAGTGTCTTTTAATTTTCCGGTTGATAATTAACTCCCTTGAAAGTCCCCCTGACCTCATCCAC
>CACXFP010000167.1 GCA_902766985.1 uncultured Bacteroidia bacterium
GAGCGGTATCACCGGCGAAAAAAGTCAACCAGAGCAGGATAGAGGCTCTGGTCAGCAATCTCCAGAGGGATGCTGAAAGCAGCCGGAGTCCTGAGGATGAGGACGGGAAGATATCTCTCCCGGGAATCAAGGTTGTCTCGAAAGGCGGGGTGGACATTGTCTCCGTCAGCAGTTTCTGGATGAACAAGGCCATGAAGCTGGCTGCCAGGAGCGAGGGTGACGACAACCTGAAAGAAGCGGCAGGCCTGATGAAATCCCTTAAGAAACTCATGGTCGTCAGTTACGACGATTGTGAAGAAGGGCTGAAGGGTAGTTTCACGAAGAAGATTTCAAAGGCCCTTGACGGCTGCGAACTCCTTATGGAGGCCAGGGATGACGGGGAGAGCGTGTCCATCTACGGTGTTTCCTCAAAAGATGGAAAAACGGTGGAAGACATCGTTCTGTTCACTCCTGAAAGCCATGCGCTGATCTGCTTCTTCGGCACCCTGGACGCCGACAGGTTCGGAGAATTCGTGGAGAAAGCATCCAGGAAATGACGATGGATACGGCGGCACTCTTCAAGAATACCTGGCTCCCGCTTGAGAGCACCTTCTACAAGGTTGCCTTGTACATCCTTGAAGACGAGGCGGATGCCCGCGATGCCGTCCAGGACCTCTACGTGAAACTGTGGAATAGGAAAGAGATAGACAGGAACATCCTGAATCCCAAGGCATTCGGTATAACCATCCTGAAAAATATCTGTCTGGACCGCCTCCGCAAAGCCAGGAGCACGTCAACCCTTGACGAGGCCGGCCCGGCCGGATCCCCGGAAGAAACCGACGGTCCCGTCATAGGGAAAGAAACTTTGGAAAAGGTCGGGGCCGCCCTGGGATCCCTTCCGGAAAAGATGAGGGAATTGTTGGAAATGAGAGTGTTCCGGGGAATGCCTTATTGGAAGATTTCCAGGGAAACCGGAATGAGCGAGGTTAACGTGAGGGTGCATATAAGCAAGGCAAGGAAACTATTGAGAAAATACATGGAAAATGAAAGATATTGAAAAAATAGTAGGGATGGATCCCGGAGAACTTGAGGCCGAAGCCCTGAAGGCTGCCGGAGAGAAGGATTGCACCGGTAAGGCGGGAGCTGAAGGTCTCATCGACGCCCTCGGAAGGGCTGAAGCTCTCATGACGGAGGAGACGGAGACCGTCCGGAGAAGATGGTTGGCTCCCATCGCCGTCGCTGCAGGACTCGCCCTTGTTGCGGGGATCGGCCTCAGATGGCAGCAGGGCGCGCCCAAAGACTCTTTCACGGATCCGGAGCAGGCCTATGCACAGGTAGAAATGGCATTCAGCAAGATAGGCGACGGGTTGAAAAGAGGCTCGGAAGCAATGGAGAAGACTGCGGAAATAATACAGAAGCCGATAGAAATAATAAACAATTGATAAATAAGAATTACCATGAAAAGATTCGCACTGATAATAGCAGCGGCCGTGCTGTCCCTTAGCGCGATTGCCCAGGACGGGAAGTCCATCTACAACAAATACTCCAACGAAGAGGGAGTCTCCGCGGTATATATTTCCCCGGCGATGTTCCGTCTCATCGGGAAGATCCCTGAAATCAAGACTGAAGAAAACGGAGTGGACCTCAGTCCAATCATCCGTTCCCTGACGGGAATGTATATCATCAGCACCAGCAATCCCAAGGTCAGGGAGAAAATCCACGACGAGGCGTCCCGGTTCGTAAAATCAAAAAAATACGAGCTGCTCATGGAAGCAAAGGACAACGGGGAGGCCATGAATATGTACACTATAGGCAATGATAAGATAATCAATGGTTTCGTCTTTCTTGCCAAAGATGGTGAAGAGACCTCTTTCATCTGCTTCGACGGCAACATAGACAGGAAACAATTCGAGGATACGGTGTCCTCCCTGACCAAATAACACAATCGTTTTCAGGGAAAAATCCGCAAAAAACGGCATGATTTTTTCTAATGCGTGTATCATCTGCAGATACACGCATTTGTTAACGTACTAAAACCTAAGTATTATGAGACGGATAATCATGTCACTCGCACCCATGGCGGCCATCTTCATGATGGTGACAACTGCATCCTGCTCTCCAGACAACCTGCCGGGAAACGGCGATGAAAACATGCCCGGCAGTGGAGACTCTTACACTAGTGGTTCCGGCAGCGGCAGCACTTCCGGAGATTCAATTACCTCCACATACAGTGAGATGTCCTCCTTTGACATTTCCATTGACAAGACGTCTGCGGAACCCTCAGCCGCAACGGCAACTTACCCTGATGAGAGTGACCGTTTCAGTGCGGATTCCTTCGGCACAGTCGTGAATATCGACATGTCGAATCCCTCCGCATCCTCCGAAAACGGCGTCACAATCACGGTTGATGGCAACGATGTGACTGCAAACCACGGCAGCACCGAAGGCGTCCACTACGTAGTGACCGGATCCACCTCCGACGGAGCCCTAATCATCGAAGGAAAGACCGATTACGAACTTGAACTCAGCGGCGTCAGCATCACCAACGCCAGGAGCACAGCCATTGACCTTGAAAGCAAGATGAAAGCCTTCATCGTCCTGTCCGGCAGCAATTCCGTCACCGACGGGACCTCGGCCGCCGACAGCCACAAGGGCGCCATCTACGGAAAGGGAAAGCTGATTTTCTGCGGGAACGGCTCCCTTGATGTACTTGGAAACTACAACAACGGTATCCATGGCAAGAGCAACATCGTGTTCGACCCGGGAGTCAACATCTATGTGAAATCCACCGCCAACCATGGCATCAAGGCCGGCGACAACCTCCACATCAACGGAGGTATCCTGAATGTCGAGGTCTCCGCTGCTGGCGGCAAGGGTATCAACAGCGACACCGACATCTACATCAACGGAGGCCGTACGACCGTAATCAGCACTGCCAACGGCACCTGGGACACCGAAGACCTTGAGACCAAGGCTTCCGCAGGAATCGCCTGCGACGCCAACCTTACCATGAACGGAGGAGAGGTTTACCTGAAATCCACAGGCAGCGGCGGCAAGGGCATCAAGGCGGACTGGGAGGCCTACTTCAACGGCGGCAAGGTCCGGGTGGTCACCAAGGGCGGCCTCTACTACAGCAACGGTTCGAGCGAAAACCACAACTACACCGGAAATACCGACAACCTCGACGACGCCTACACCTCCTCTCCCAAGGGAATCAAAGTGGGCACCAAGAACGAGCACGGAGTCCTCAACGTCACCGGAGGAGACATAATGATCCGCACCGAAGGCAACAATGCC
>CACXFP010000168.1 GCA_902766985.1 uncultured Bacteroidia bacterium
AGCTGGGAGCCACGGTGAGCCCGACGGCTGCGGCGGTCCCGGCCTTAATGAAAGATCTCCTGGAGATTTCTTTGCTCATAACTGATTGTTGTTTGGTTGTTATCAATTGCCGGTGGCCGGCTGACAGATGTTACTTCTTCGCCTTTCCCTGGTTGGCCACAGCGGTCATCTTGGCCTTGATGGCCTCCTGGTCACCGAGGTAATAGTCCTTGATAAAATTCCCTTCATCGTCGAACTCGAAAACATAAGGAACGGCAGTGGGGATGTTGAGGGCTGCGATATCGGCATCGGAAATACCCTTGAGATACTTGACGATGGAGCGGAGGCTGTTGCCGTGAGCGACAACGACGATGGGCTTTTCGCTCTTCATCATATCGGGATAAATAACTTCTTTCCAGTAGGGAACCGTCCTCTTAACCGTGTCGCAGAGAGCCTCCGTACGGGGAAGGTCCTTGTCATCCACCTCCGCATAACGGGGATCCAGCCTGGGATTGCGGGGATCGTCCTCGGGAATGGGAAGAGGGGCGACATCATAGCTCCTCCTCCAGATATGCACCTGCTCGTCACCGTATTTGGCGGCAGTCTCGGCCTTGTTCAGTCCCTGGAGGTTGCCATAGTGCTTCTCGTTAAGTTTCCAGCTCTTTTCCACGGGAATCCAGTCCAGGTCCATGGCATCGAGCACATTGTTCAGGGTCTTGACCGCCCTCTTCAGGTATGAAGTGTAGGCCTTTCCGAACGTATAACCTTCCTTCTTCAAAAGGAGTCCGGCCTCATGTGCTTCCTGGACGCCTTTTTCGCTGAGGTCGACGTCCGTCCAACCCGTAAACCTGTTCTCCTTGTTCCACTGGCTCTCGCCATGCCTGATAAGTACAACTTTTTTCATCTTATAAATTTAAAAATTATCGAATGTTTTCAATCATACAAATATAAGCATTTTCCCTGAATACCACCATCAACCCGGGAGCATCGGTCACATATACCTCAGCCGGAGGGAATTGCCAACCACAAGGACCGAACTCGCCGCCATGCAGGCTGCGGCCACCATGGGATTGAGCACGAATCCGCTGATAGGATAGAAGACCCCGGCTGCGACAGGGATGGCTATGATATTATAGAGGAAGGCCCAGACCAGGTTCTCGGTGATGATCCTGACGGTCCGCCTGGAAAGCCTGATGAGTTCGGGAAGTTTCCGCAGGTCGGAAGACACAATGGTGGCCATCGCCGTATTCATGGCGACGTCCGTACCGCTTCCCATCGCAACCGACAGGTCGGCGGATGCAAGGGCAGCGCTGTCATTGACCCCGTCCCCTACCATGGCCACCCTGTGGCCTTCTCCCTGGAGCTCCCTTACGAAACCTGCCTTGTCGGCCGGCAGGCAGCCTGACTTGAAATCCCGGATTCCTACGGCCTCGGCAACGGCTGCAGCCTTCTCCGGCTTGTCCCCGCTTTCCATGTACACCTTGAGCCCCATTCCCTTGAGTTCGGACACGGCTTCGGCGGACCCCGGCTTGACGCTCTCCACGGTTCCGTCGGATACGGTAAGGGTGCCGGTCTTGTCCAATATTACGGCACTCACCTTACGGGCCGTCTGGAGGCTGTCCGCATCCTTGATGAGGATACCTTTTTCAGCTCCCTTCCCTATTCCGGCTATGAGGGCGGTGGGGGTAGCCAGCCCGAGGGAGCAGGGACAGGCCACGACCAGGACGGTAACCATCGCTATCAGGCCGCGGGTAAGTCCGTCTTCCGGAGAAAGGAGGGCCCAGCACAGAAATGAAATGACAGAGATGGCGATGATCACCGGGACGAATACCGCAGCCACCCTGTCGACCAGGTTCTGGATGCGGGCCTTGCTGCCCTGGGCATCCTTAACCATCCGTATGATGGCGGAAAGCATGGTATCCTTCCCCGTTTTTTCTGCAGTCACCTTGAAAGGGCCACCAAGGCACATGGTCCCTGCAAATACCTTTGAACCGGGCATCTTGGCGGAAGCTTCAGACTCTCCGGTAAGCATGCTTTCATCGACGCTTCCCTCCCCGGAAAGCACCTCGCCGTCAACGGGGACACGGTCACCGGGATTGATCGTAACGACCTCTCCCACAGATATATCCTTGACTTTTGGCTGAAGGCTAGAAAGGGAACGTATAGATGCCGTGGTGCTGAATTTAGCCCTCTCCTCGAACATGCGTCCGATAAGGATGAACGCCACGATCATGGAGGAAGACTCGAAATACAGCCTGGGTTCAAGCCCCCGGGAAGTCCACACGGCCGGGAAGACAAGGTTGAACAGGCTGAAAAGGAATGAAATAACGATGGAAAGGGCCACAAGGGTGTCCATGCCGGAACTGCCGTGCGCCGCCTGTTTCCACGCCGTCCTGATAAACCTGCGTCCGCACCAGAAGACGGCTGGGGCCGCAAAGGCGCAGAGCACCCATCCCTTCCCAGGGAAGGGCTTGAATCCCATCCCGACCACCATTATCAGGACGGACAATACAGCCGAAAGCAGGGCATCCCTCCTCAGGCCCAGGAAGTCTTCCTGCCGGAGCCGTTCGGCTTCAGCTTCGGCAGGGTCACCGTCTTCGGAGTCGTCACCATCCACCAGGAGGTCGTATCCGGCATCCTGGACGGCTTTTTTCAGACCCTCCGGAGTGACGACCGCAGGGTCGAAATCCACCTGCGCGGAATTGGAGGCGAGGCTCACCCTCGCGTCAATGACTCCCTTCTGTTCCTTCAATGTATTCTGGACCCGGGCCACGCAGGCCGCACA
>CACXFP010000169.1 GCA_902766985.1 uncultured Bacteroidia bacterium
GGCGGCGTCCGGCTTCAGCGCCGAGGTCTTCAATGAAGAGTTCACAGGCACCGCTGACGGTCGCATCCAGGAGATGTCCTCCGATGCAGGTGCAGTCACTGCGTCCGAAGACGGCATGTATATGGAGGTAAACTTCTCCGTCTTTCCTGGAAACGTTGCCGGTTATGGACGCGGCCTCCATCTGCTCTTTGAAGATGTGGTCTTCGTATTTCTTAGTGACGGGGGAGTAGTAGCGGAGGGTGGCTTCCCCGACGGCTCCGAGTCCCCTGATCTCTCCGGAAAGGATGTCTTTTTCCTTGCAGAACTTCCCGACGGCCTCCATGATGCTCATGTGGTTGTCGACGCTGAGGATATAGACCGGACGTCCTCCTGCGTCCTGGACATATTTATACATAAATAATTATATTTTCCGGCGAAGATAAAGAAAAAATGATAAATTTGTTTTCTGACACATATCCCTATTTGTAATGATTTTTTTGGATTGCGACTATAATAACGGCTGCCACGAAGATATCCTTAAGCGGTTTACCGAGACAAATGACGAATATACAGGAACTTACGGCTTTGATAGGTTCTCTTCCCGTGCAAAGGAGAAGATCCGTGAAGCCTGTGCCGACCCGCTTGCGGAAGTCTTCTTCCTTGCCGGAGGGACGCAGACGAATTCCACTGTAATCGATTGTATGCTAGAGAGATGGCAGGGGGTCGTCGCTGCGGAAACCGGTCATATCAACGTCCATGAGGCCGGGGCCGTAGAATATACCGGCCACAAGGTTTTCGCCCTTCCTTCGGAGGATGGGAAAATATCCCCCGATGCCCTGGGTGCGTTCCTTCAGGGCTGGCACTCCGACGAGACCCGCGACCATATGGCAGAACCTGCCCTGGTGTATATATCTTTTCCAACTGAGCTCGGGACCCTGTATTCCGCCTCGGAACTGGACAGGTTGTACTGCATCTGCCACAGTTTCGGAGCCAGGCTCTTCGTCGACGGAGCCAGGCTTGCCTATGCCCTTGAAGCTGAAGGTAACGACATCGACCTGCCGTTCCTTGCCTCCCACTGTGACGCATTCTATATCGGAGGCACCAAATGCGGCGCCCTCTGCGGCGAAGCCGTCGTATTCCCCGGCGGAAGGGCTCCGGAACACTTTTTTACCCGGATAAAGCAGCACGGCGCCCTGCTTGCCAAAGGCCGTCTGGTGGGGCTCCAGTTCGATACCCTGTTCTCTGACGGGCTTTACTCCAGGATTGGCCGCCATGCCGACGGACTGGCCGTGCTCATACCCTCCCTTTTCGAGAAATACGGGATCGGACGGGTCCTCACCCCTTCCCGCACCAACCAGCAGTTTCTTCTGGTGCGGAAGGATGCATTGGAAGCCTTGAAGGAGGAGGTCGCTTTTGAGAAATGGGGACCTTATGACGATGAATATGATTTATGCCGCTTCGTAACCTCATGGGCCACAAAGCGGCAGGATATCGAGAGTCTGGAATCGGTCCTGAGGGGTATCTGATCCGTTATTCCTTCGTCTCCAGGCGTTTGGCAAGCAGATAGACCAGGCATGCCACGACCATTCCGTTCACGGCCGGAAGCGAGGCTGAAAGCCAGCCGACGTGGATTCCCGGAATCTTGTCCGCGCTTATGAGGGCGACAATCGTTCCCAGCGCCCATGCCGTGACCGCGGCCCAGTTCACGATACGGAACTTCATGTCCTCGAGAGCGGGATATTTCCCCTTGCTGCAGATCAGGTAGTCGGTGATGATGATCGCTCCGACGGGGGGGATGAATGTATTGAGGATGTTCAGCCAGCCTACGAAATTATTGTTGAGCCAGATGGCGGCGGCGGTGCCGAGAGCTCCGTTGAAGAGTACCAGGTACCGTTTGGGGAGTTTGGTGATGTTGGCAAGGCCAAGGCCGGAGGTGTAGAGGGCGTTGTCATTCGTGGTCCAGATGTTTAGGCCGAGGACGATGACGCCGGCTATGAGAAGTCCTTGCCTGATAAGTACTTCGGAGATGTCGGAAGTATGCCACACCATGGCTCCGATGGCGCCGAAGGCAATCATGATCGAATTGCCGATGAAGAAGGCGAGTACGGTCGTGGAAACTCCTATTTTCGTGGTCTTTGCATAGCGGGCGAAGTCAGGGGTGCAGGTGCCTCCGCTGATGAAGGATCCGATGGCCATGGAAATAGCGGTCACCATCGAGATGCTTTCGCCGGCGGCCGGGGCGTGAACTTTGAGGTATGCCCACCCGTTGGTGAAGTTGGCGATGGCTTCGGGATGGTCGAAGAAAAGGGCCTGGATGGCAGAATAGAAGCCGAGTACGGCAATTGCAGGGACGGCGATGGCGCTCACGAGGTGAAGGGCCTTGATGCCGAAATAGGCCGAAGACGTCATCAGGAGTCCCGAAAGGATGACGGTAACCCAGAGGAGGTTGCTGCCCTGTGCCAGCCAGCTGTCTGGGGAAAGCAGGGGAGCGATTGCGGCAGTCGTGGGCAGGGCGAACATGGCGATACCTACTCCGAACCATCCTATCTGGGTAATTGCGAGGACTGAGGAGGGAATGTAGGATCCCTTGGTGCCGAAGGAGTAGTGGGAGAGAAGGTGGATGCTGAGCTGGGTACGTGAAGCCGCATAGGCGAGAAGACCGGTATAGGCGCCCAGGAAGAGGTTGCCGATGACCAGTGCGATGATGAAATTCTTCAGGTTCAGCCCGATTCCCATGGCGCCGCCGGTGAACATGCTGGCGGAGAAGAAGGTGAAGCCCATCATGATGACGAACATCGACCAGAAACCCCTCCGTGCGCCGGCAGGGATGACGGTCTGCTCGTAATCTTTGCTTTGCTGCTGTTGTGTCATTTTGTTTGTATTGATTGGTTTGAAGTTCGTTTTTTACACGTGTGTCCTATCCGCGGTTCAGGAACAGCGTTTCCATTTCAGATATCTGCCTCCTGCAAAGCAGACCGAGGTCCGTTTCCGGGAATCTGCCGGCATCGAGTCCCGGGAACCTTTCAGCGAGGAGATCGATGAAAGACATGCCGTTTTCCGCAAGGCTGAGGGTCTGCTTCCAATAGTCTGCAACGTCATGGGCATATTCCGGAATCCAGAAAGCCCTGCTGCCGGCATCGTAGATTGTGCATCTCTCAAGGGGATAGGCCGGGTCTTCGTACTGTGATTCGATGAATTCCGGAGCCATGAGGGCGTGATATCTCAGCAGGTCGGTGCCGGTGAGCTTTATGGAAAGGGGAGTGGTCAAGTCGGGGACGGTAAACCTTCCTTCCAGGTATACGACATAGGTATTGCGATAGTCCGGGAAGGATTCCCGGCAGGCAGAGTCGATGCCGGAGAAGATTCTTTCAGCCATCTCTCCTCCGTATGTGAAGAAGATGAAATTCTTCAGGCTGCAACCCTGTCTGCGGGCCGTATTTATTATCGTGTCGAGTCCGTAGCCAAGGCTGGTGCCTGTTGCTACGACATCTCCCATGACTATAGAAGTCTTTGCAGGAAAATAAATTTTCTGATAGCCGTTTTCGGTGATATGCCAGGACTCCGAGTCTCCTTTTTCCCTCTCGCGCTGCGCGCTTAGGAAACTTGTGTTGTGCCTGTACCAGCCGTAGGAAGCGGACAGGGCGTCACGCAGACCGAAGTTAAGGGCTCCCCTCAGGATATTGATCACCACGGTCTCCTCCTCCTGGATTCCGAAGTCGAAGTGGCGGAATATCTCGGAGCAGACGTGTCTGAGACTGTCTGTGTACCGTGTACCGGCGATTCTGGGGTTGTTGCAGATGGCCCTTGTCTGCGGGGCCGAGGCAATGATGCGCCTCAAGTTGGAAGGTGAAGAATTCGACACTATTTCATAAAGTGCCAGTCCCGGTGTCCGAACGAGTTCGAGTAATGAGTCCATCGGATTTTTAAAAGTTACCGGGATACAAATATAGTCTTTTTTCAGTATTATTCCTCCAAAAAACAATCCATAGACCGTAAAAAATGTTAAATTTGTGAGAACGGTATTATCTCATTTCTTGTATGAATATTTCCATTGATTTGATAATCAGAATATTGGTTGGAGGCTTCCTGGGAGGGGCCATTGGTTTTGAACGTGAATTAAGATCCAAGGGAGCCGGTTTCCGCACACATTTCCTCGTATCTCTCAGCAGCGCCCTTCTGACTGTTATTTCCGCTTACGGGTTCCAGGCCGTCATGCAGGCGTTTCCTGATTCCAGATACGACCTTTCCCGAATTACTGCCCAGATCGTTTCCGGCATAGGCTTCATCGGAGCCGGAATCATCATCTTCCAGAAGAACGCCGTCCACGGACTTACCACTGCCGCAGGCCTATGGTCAACATCGGCAATAGGCATAGCCTGCGGTGTGGGATTCTACGATCTTGCCGTGATTTCCACGGTGCTCGTCCTCATCGTCCTCGAAGCCACATATTTCATAAACCTGACCATCGGGCGCCGCCAGATGACCCTGAGCGTTACGGCTCCGGACAAGAAGACCCTCGAAGGCCTGATCGCCACCCTGAAGGCCGACGGCGTAAAGATCCAGTCCTGCGAGATCGAGTCCCGGAGCGGCGAAGGCGGCAGGAAGTATATCGCGACCTTCGACATCTCGGTCCGCAATGAAGGATACGAGGACAAAATCCTCGAATTGACCGAAGGTCTTGACGGGTCGCTGGTGTTCAATATGAAATAACATTTATCCGATATGAAAAGACGCGAATTCCTGAAAAGCAGCGCTGTACTGGCTGCAGCCATCGGCTCTTCCGACATTTTGAAAGCCGGTGAACTATTGTCTCCTGAAAGCGTTGCTCCTGTTCCGGAAAGGGAAGCCGGAGATGACGGCCGGCTCATCATCTCCGCTCCCATGCTTCAGAACTTTGCCTCAGATTCCATAGGGGTTGTGTTCGCTGTCAGCGACCTGTCCAACGGCTATGTCCTCTATGGAAAGAAACCGGACCTGAGCGATGCCGTGAAGGTCAAATGCGGCGGATACCGTGTCACGGACCTGGACGACAGGGTGGTGCGGGTGCGTATCACTGGTCTGGAGGCCAATACCAGGTACTACTACAGGATAGGTGCCGACAGGATCGTGTACAACGATGGTTACGACATGCATATAGTCGGGAATGAAGAGGATCCGCGCATCTACTCGTTCCTCACGGCGGGGGCTTCCGGAAAATCCCATTTCTGCGTCATCAATGATACCCATGCCCGTATGGCGTCTTTCTCGAAGACGATTGACAAGGTCGCGGCACTAGCCCCTCCTTGCGTCATCTGGAACGGAGATGCGACCAACAACGAGGCTACTGTCGAGAATCTTGTCGACATTTTCCTTAAGCCGGATATCGATAAAAAGGATTATGCTGCCCAGACTCCTTATCTCTTCGCACCCGGCAACCACGATTCCCGTGGCATGGCCAACAGGCATATCGAAAGGGTGTGGATGTTCCGCCAGCCGGAAGAACGTGCCTCCAGGGACTGGGATCTCGGGCGCAACTTCGCCGTCCGTCAGGGAGACATAGCGATGATAGGGCTGGATACGGCTGAGGACAAGCTGGACACCAATCCCATTTTTGCCGGCCTGTTCAACAGCGGGGAATACAGGAAGGCCCAGGTCGCCTGGCTGAGGGATGCCCTCCAGAGACCGGAAATCCGCAAGGCACCTTTCCTGGTAGCATTCTGCCATATCCCTCTGTTTGAGGAGGATCCCACGGCGAATCCCGGTGACCTCGCCCCCGCAGATACCGCTCCCGGTTTCTCTCCTGACTTCGCCCA
>CACXFP010000170.1 GCA_902766985.1 uncultured Bacteroidia bacterium
GGAGACGGACACATGAGGGAACTTCTTGGAGGAAAAGGCGCCAACCTTGCTGAAATGAGCAAGCTCGGCATGCCCGTCCCTGCCGGATTCACCATTACTACCGAATGCTGCACCGAGTACTACGCGCTCGGAGGCGGTTATACGAATGAGCTGAAAGACGATGTCGCCAAGGCTCTCGCCGCCACTGAAAAGCTGATGGGCAAGAAGTTCGGGGACCGTGAGGATCCGCTCCTGGTAAGCTGCCGCAGCGGTGCCAGAAGCTCCATGCCCGGTATGATGGACACCATCCTGAACATCGGACTCTGCTCCGATACCATTCCCGGACTTATCAAGAAGACCGGCAACCCCAGGTTCGTTTATGACGCATACCGTCGCCTCATCATGATGTATTCCGACGTCGTGATGGAGAAGGCCGAGGGCATCGAGCCCGCAGACGGCCAGGGCATCCGCCAGCAGCTGGACAGGATGATGGCTGACCTTAAGGAGAAGAGGGGTTACAAGTCCGATACGGAAATCACTGCGGAAGAACTCAAGGAACTTTCCGAGCAGTTCAAGGTGCGCGTGAAGGAAGTCCTCGGAGTGGAGTTCCCCGACAATGCAAAGGCTCAGCTCTGGGGTTCGATCGGAGGCGTCTTCAAGTCCTGGAACGGAAAGAGGGCGATAGCCTACAGGAGGATCGAGAAGATTCCCGATGATTGGGGGACTGCCGTCAACGTCCAGTCCATGGTGTTCGGCAACATGGGAGATACCTCCGCCACCGGAGTAGCATTCTCCCGCAACCCTGCCAACGGCGACAACCATTTCTATGGCGAATGGCTTATCAACGCCCAGGGTGAAGACGTGGTTGCCGGTATCCGTACCCCCAACCCTCTCAATGAGGCTACCAAGACCGAAAAGAACAAGAATCTCCCTTCGCTCGAGAAGGCCATGCCCGATGTTTACAAGGAACTTGACGGTATCCGCAGCCGTCTCGAGGAGCACTTCCATGATATGCAGGACATCGAGTTCACCATTCAGGAAGGCAAACTCTGGATGCTTCAGTGCCGTATCGGCAAGAGGACCGGTCTCGCAGCTCTCCAGATGGCTCACGACATGGTCCAGGAAGGCATGATCGACGAGAAGACAGCCGTGATGAGGGTTTCTCCCGCTCAGCTTGACGAGATCCTGCATCCTATCCTCGATCCCGCTTCCGAGAGGAAGGCGAAGGCCGTCGCCCAGGGCCTTCCCGCATCTCCCGGCGGAGCCGTAGGTACCATAGTGTTCACTTCCGAGGATGCGATGGATGCCATGAAGGAAGGCAAGAGCGTCATCCTTATCCGCGAAGAGACTTCTCCTGAGGACATTGAGGGAATGAGGGCCGCCGCCGGTATCCTTACCCAGCGTGGTGGAATGACTTCCCATGCAGCCCTGGTAGCCAGGGGATGGGGAAAGTGCTGCATTGTCGGTTGCGAGGAAATGCATATCGATTTCGAGGGCCGCAAGGTGACCTTCGGAAACAATCCCACCGAATTCAAACAGGGCGACTGGATCAGCCTCAACGGCACCAAGGGCCTGGTCTATGGAGTCAAGATCGACACCATGGACGCTACCGAGAACCCTCTCTTCCAGGATTACATGGCCATAGTTGACAAGTACCGCAAGCTTGGGGTGAGGACCAATGCCGACACCCCAGAGGATGCAGCCAAGGCCCTTTCGTTCGGCGCCGAAGGCATCGGCCTGTTCAGGATCGAGCACATGTTCTATGGCAAGAATTCAGAACTCCCTCTCCAGAAGCTCCGCAAGATGATCTTCTGCACCACCGAGAATGAGCGCAAGGCAGCCCTCGCCGACCTTGAACCTTACATCAAGGCTGCGGTGAAGAGCACCCTTTCCATCATGGACGGCAGGCCTGTAGTGTTCCGTCTCCTCGATCCCCCTCTCCACGAGTTCGTTCCCAAGACCGAGGATAAGAAGGCCGACCTGGCCAAGTCCCTCGGCGTTTCCGTTGAGGAAATCGAGAAGAGGGGAGAGGCACTTCACGAAATCAACCCCATGATGGGACACCGCGGAGTCCGTCTCCACGTATCCTTCCCTCTCATCGCCGAGACGGAGTACAAGGCTATCTTCGAGGCTACTGCGGAACTCATCCAGAGCGGAAAGAACCCCCAGCCGGAGATCATGATCCCCGTCACCATCTCAGCACGCGAGCTCAGCTTCCAGAAATCCATCTGCGACCGTGTGAAGGCAGAGGTTGAAGGCCGGTTCGGCATAAACATCGAGTATCATTTCGGTACCATGATAGAGATTCCCCGTGCAGCCCTCACCGGAGACCGCATGGCCCGAGCTGCCGAGTTCTTCTCCTTCGGTACCAACGACCTTACCCAGATGACATTCGGCTTCAGCCGCGACGATGTTGGAACCTTCATGGGCGACTACCTCGGACAGAAGCTCCTGGATGCCGATCCGTTCCAGACCATCGACACCAAGGGTGTGGGCAAACTCGTGGAGTTCGGAGTGCAGTCCGGACGGTCCAAGAGGCCTGACCTCAAGTGCGGAGTCTGCGGAGAGCATGGCGGTGACCCTGATTCCATATCTTTCTTCAACATGATAGGGATCGACTACGTCTCCTGCTCGCCCTACCGCGTGCCCATCGCCCGTCTTGCCGCCGCGCAGGCTGCCATCAGCCAGAGCAAATAGGTTTTGAAAACCATTAGAATTATAATGTCATGAAAAAGGTTGTGATTTTGGTTTCCGTCATTCTAGCCGTAGTCTCCTGCGGCAAGAAGACTGCGAAACTGTTCCCTGCCGAGGATTTTGAGGGGACTGTCGGCGGACAGGCCGTAGCCCTCTATACCCTTAAGGCCGGCGACATTGCCATGCAGGTTACCAATTTCGGGGCCAGGGTGGTTTCCCTCTATACCCCTGACCGGAAGGGCAACATGGCCGACATCGTCTGCGGCCATGCAACCCTCGACGAATATGTGAATCCCGTCGGTGAGCGTTTCCTCGGAGCCTGCGTCGGCCCCGTTGCCAACCGTATCGCCAACGCCAGGTTCTATGTGAATGACACCCTCTACCAGATTCCCGCCAACGACAACAAGGTGAACACCCTCCACGGTGGCCTGCTCGGTCTGGACAATGTCGTGTGGACCGTGAAGGAAAGCACCCCTAGTTCCATCACCCTTACCTATCTCCGTCCTGACGGACAGGAGGGTTATCCCGGGAACCTGGACATCGAAATGAAGTACTCCCTTACCGAGGATAATTCATTCAGGGTTGATTACAAGGCGGTTACCGACAAGGCTACCCCCGTCAACATGTCCAATCATCCGTTCTTCAACCTCAGGGGAGAAGGTACGGAGCAGATACTTGACTATGTGATGACGGTGGACGCCGACAGGATCGTGGCCATAGATGAGATGAGCATCCCTACCGGAGAACTCATGGATGTCACCGGCACCCCGTTCGATTTCCGTGAGCCCCATACGATCGGCGAGAGGATTGACATGAGGGACAACGAGCAGATTAAGAACGGAAACGGCTACGACCACAGCTGGTGCCTTACCGGCAAGGAACCCGTGCACGAGGCATGCTCCGTGTGGGATCCGAAATCAGGGCGTTGCGTGACCGTCCTTACCGACCAGCCCGCAATCCAGATATACTCCGGCAACTTCTTCGACGGGAAGACCACCGGGAAGTATGGCGAGCCGTTAAATTTCAGAACCTCCATAGCGCTTGAGACCCAGCACTATCCTGATTCCGTGAACCAGCCTTCCTTCCCTTCAATCATCCTGAATCCGGGAGACACCTACACCCAGGTCTGCATATACAAATTCTCCGTGAAGGAGAAGTAGTTTTTTCATAGACATCTCATGGACATCCGGGACTTCTGCCCCGGGTGTTTTTTCTTCTATTCTTCCTTCTCCCTGTATTCCTCCCATTTCTTCAGTACCGCAAGCAGTTCATCCGCATGGGGATTGGACTCTAGGGCTTTTAATGAGAACTGGATGGCGACAGGACAATGACATTCGGCAGCCTTGCTGTCCGCAAAGTCCCACATCTCCGGGGTGGTTTCCGGTCTGATGTCCCACCAACCGAAGTCTACGCGGGTCATATTCATGGCCATTTTGGGAGCTTCGGCGTAGGGGAATTCGAGGATCTTTTCCTTAAAGACTTCAGGAGGGAATACATCGAAGGCATTTGCTCCCGCCTGTAGATGCCAACCGAAATGGGATTTGGCGGCGCCTTCTGTGAAGACGGGCATTTTGGCGAGTTTGGACGCAACCCTGTATTGTGCTAGTGAGACGTTGATTCCGCACGGGGGATTTACACCTTCAGATCCATCAAAGTACAAGAATTCGAAACCGCAGTCATAAATACGGGCGATCTTCTCTGCTATTTCGTCCTGCAGGTCGTTGTCCTGGCTAAGATATAACGAGGTGGCTCCGTATTCACTTATATCGAGAATGCCACCTATCTCACCTTTGGGGTGGGCAACAGGGGCTGTATTGAAAGTCCCTCGTTTCACACCTGTGAACTTGAATGGAGGCTCTGTAGTGTAGCTTTCATAGGAGAACCCTTCACCTCCCATATTGATAACTCTCACCCGGTCGCGTAGTGGAGAGTCGGCAGGGTTCTCTTCCACAAAGATTTCCGTGACCTCTCCGAAAGAGGGGATGGGTTCCTTGAGTGTGAAGAGGCGCTTGAGGTTGAGGCGTGGGTCAATCGATGGAGTGACATAACGGCTTTCCACTCCGATGTGGGTCTGGAGGGTGTGGAAGCCGGGAGTGATTCCAGCGGCCTTAACTTTGTCAAGCATCTTCTTGATGTCGTCGTAACCGCCCGGGTACTCATCTCTAAGGTCATAATCACCGAGGAGTTTATAGTCTTTTGATTTGACGAAACAAGGGTAATAGAACAGCATCATCTTGAGACCTGCCTTCTGGGCGACGGCTATAATCTGGTCGATATTAGAAGGAACAGCCTCACTTGTCCAGTAGATGGACCGGTTGAGCATAGGGGAACGTCGGCTTTGAACGCCTCGGGGGAGACCGAGGTCAGCTTCAAAGCCATCCATGGCATCGAGGAAGGGCTCCTTACCGTCAGCTGCGATTATAGCTGCGGAACCACCGCGGAGTTTCTTGCCGGAAAAGAGATCTGCTGTCAGGATCTTGCCGCCGGGACGGTCCTCATGCCAGATTTGTGACCAAGGGTCGCATCCCGCCACACAGATAGCTGAGGCGTCATCCCACATACAGTTCAGCCATTCTCCGAAGTTCTTACGCTCTTTTACGGGAAGCTGAAGGATACGGAACTCGGCAACTGGAGGAGCATCCATGACAAGATGCTCATATCCAGGGGTTTTACAGATGAAATCCTCCAAAATGAACCTGAGGTAGCCGGCCCCCTTCTCAACTTTGACCACGGCATCGTAAGGGGCGGTGTCAAACCCTACGGTCAATTTCTCTCCGTCCCAGGAGAGTGAGTTGGCATCGTAAGTTGTCCTGGTGTTCGGATGCTGTAGCTTAATCTCATTGTTGAAGGGCCTTTCTTGTGTGGCAGAGAAGAGGGGCACTCCCGCTCCTCCCAGAACCATTTCCTTATTGGTTTTCTTAACGATGAGGGATCTCACCAGGGCGTCTTTCCCAACTGTCAACTTGAAAGACTCGGTTTCGAGGACGATGCTGTCCTTTAAGTTTCGCTTGTCAAAGCAACTCTGCGTCATCGGAAGCGACATCGTGGTCATTAAAGCTACCAAGATGCTGGTTATCGACGTGGTTTTTCTCATATGTGGAATGATTGTGCGTATCAAAGGTAACAAAAGAACATTAACATTTTACGGACTATGCGGATTTTTTCGATTCCGACTGAGTTCCTCGCTACGAGAATTTTTGTTATATTAGCGGAATAATAATCCGTCGCAGTAATGAGAAACTTTTTCAGGATTACCCGGCTCTGTGCCGCTTTCTTGTTGATTGTCGTAACGTTCTCCTGCAGCAGGTTCGGACGCAGCAGGGCGGTGAGCACCGAGTTCGCCACTTTCATCAAGTCATATACGGGAGGTATAGTATCGGACAAGTCCACCGTCAGGGTACAGCTCACGTCGAAGGTTGACGGAGCCGTGACAGGGGCTGAACTGAAAGATGGGGTGATAACCTTTTCCCCTTCATTGAGGGGAACCGCCAGATGGGCGTCCCCCGACGTGGTGGAGTTTATCCCTGATGCGGATGCGATGAGGCCAGGACAGGCGTACACAGCCCGTTTCAGGCTGGACAAGGTAATGAAGGTAAGGCACAGGTTCCGCAGGTTCACCTTCCGTTTCCTTGTGTCGGAGAAAGTGGCCACCATCGTGCCTGGCGACCTGACCATCACCGCATCGGCTCCCGAAAAGGCATCGGTGGACGGCCTGATCCGTTTTACCGAGAGCGTGCCCGTCGAGACCGTCAGGAAGATGTTCACCGTTGACTATCCCTCGGATGGGGTTGAAACCGACATAATCCCGGGAGATGACCCTTCGACTTTCAGGTTCGAGGTCTATAATCTCGCCCGGGACAAGAAGGACAGGAAACTCGTCATGTCGCTGTCGACGGCCGGGACA
>CACXFP010000171.1 GCA_902766985.1 uncultured Bacteroidia bacterium
GGGCGACGAAGTCAGGGCTGCCCTTGAGTGCGCCGGAGGGACTGATGATGGCGGCCCGGATGAACTGGCGGTGGATGAGTCCGCGCAACTTGCGCTCGATGACGTTGATGTCCGTGTTTTTCTGATCCAGGATGAGCGTCTTGACGATGGAACCGTCTGCCGGCACGATGGCCTCTATGGCATCCTTGTGGCCGTCAAGGGACAGCACGGCTACGCTGGTGTTCCAGCGGGTGCGGAGGTCGGAGACCATCTTGGCGATTAGGAAGGAGGCGCCGATTTCGTCATCGGCATTCACCCGGTGGACCCTGCCGGCTTCGTAACCGGGGATTTGAGTAATGATTTCTTCTGCCATATCGAAAGTTTTCGGCAAATATACCGGCACCTTCGGCAGAAAATTGGCAGAAGCTAAGAAAGTTGATTAAAAACTGAAATATTTTGGCACAGAGTACCGCCTAGTTGGAAGGCATGCCCTTCCGTTGCATGAATATGGCCGAAGAGGTGGTGTTTCGGCTTTGCCTTGAGGACGAAGTTCAGGATTTCCGGGGAACCGAGGTCCTGGTCCAGAATGCCCAAAGGGGGATAATGTGTGACAAGGATGTCGAGGTCTGAGGGGATTTCCTCGTCGGCAATGCGGGCATTGCCGGAGATGGCGCCGATAACGACGCCGTCACAGTCTTCCACGGCATCCTGAAGAACGATGATGCCTTTATCGGTCATTGTCTTCTCTATGGATTCAGATTGCCCAAGGTCAAATGACAGTTCGTGATTGCCCGGTACGAAGATCTTCCATTGGGCTTTCTGGGATGAGAACCAGTCAATGAAGTCATCATATTCGCCACCCTTCAGGTTGTCTTCCACCGCATCACCGGCACAGATGAGGATATCTGTCTTCCCCGGCACCTTAAGCGCTCGATGGTGGCCGTGGGTGTCGGAGAACGAGAATACATTATGTGCTCTAATACATATAGAATCAGGCATGGACAGATAAGAATTGCTCCAAATAGTTAGTTAGTTCCAGATTATTCAGCAGGGACTTTTTCATGCCACAATCCCACAAGTCCCTATACGTGATAATCGGATCATCCAGCAAAAGGTTGTCTGGCAAAAAACCTTTCATTGACAAAGAAGAAAAGAAGGCTTTGTTATCTTCAATATAGGCGCAGTTTTCTTCAATGTCAGGCAGAAAAACCAAACTTTTAAAAATAAACCTTTCGCTTCCTTTCAAGTCAATGCCAAACTGGTTCTTTATCCAAGAATTCTTATTGAACCAGGTTAGTGAGTTCCTATTACGAATGACACTGCTTATACCCATCAGATGACAGGCGACCTGCTTGATTCCTCCGAAATACTTATCTTCAGTTTCTTGTCTGTCGACAAGGTTTTTCATTATTTTTGCCCATTGTTCCCCGCTATCATAATAACTGTCGGGGTGTAGGTATGCGTCCGCTATTTCAACCTTTCCAGTATTCAAATGCTCCGTAAATTTGGATTCTAACAGCAAGATTGTTTCCTTGTCCTTACTTACCAGCACGACATCGAGATTTGCTTTGTTGTTCCTGTTCGCAAGAACCCTGAATTGCTCTTCGAAAACAACCTTGTCATATTCGATTCCATCGAATACGAGCGGATGTGCCGCATCAATCCAATGGAAAAAGTTGTAAGACAACATCGATGAAGAATATACACATGCCGCCTTTTCTTTCTGACCGTTCTGTGGGAACAACTCTTTTCCTCCACCTCTGCAGAACATCCGAATGTGATTCTCCGCCATTGAATCGGGGAAAATATTATCCTGATATGACGCAGCATAATACTTTTTATCAACCGCGATATTGCGTCCTTTAACTAGCCGGTCAAGAAAATGCGTGAATTCTTTTGTCATAATGCTCTATCCTATATAAATTCTATTCATCATTTGGACTTTCTCAACAATCTTCATTCGCAGGTTGGAAGGCTCGGTGACTTCCACGCCTTCGCCAAATGATAGAATATCCTGAATGAAGTCATAGTCCGGGGCAAGGAAGTAGGAGAAAACACTGTAGCCCTGCTTTGTTTCAACCTCTTCCTGGCTGCTGTGTAGTGGAAGGGACCGGAAGTATCTGAC
>CACXFP010000172.1 GCA_902766985.1 uncultured Bacteroidia bacterium
GTCCGAAGAGGAAATCGTGCTATGCGCCATGGAAGGGGAGAACCTTGCCAGCGGAGGCTATCATGCCGACAACGCGGCCCCGGCCGTAATGGGAGGAATCGTCCTTATCCGCGGGTATGAACCACTCGACCTTATCAAGCTTCCCGTCCCTGGCGATTTCTACTGCGCCGTGATCCATCCCAAACTTGTAGTCTCCACCAAAGAGGCGCGCAGCATCCTTCCCCACAAGGTGGACATGCATGCCGCCATCGCCCAATGGGGCAACGTCGGAGGTCTGGTGGCCGGTCTTTACTCGGGCAATATCGGCCTTGTGGGCCGTTCCATGAGGGATTCCATAGCCGAGCCCTGGCGCAAGGGCTTTATTCCAGGCTTTGATGAGCTCAGGGAAAAGGTGATTGCCAGCGGTTCCCTTGCTATGAACATCGCCGGCTCCGGCCCCTCCGTGTTCGCCCTTGCCAACCGCAGCGAGAAGGCCCAGAGGGCTGGGGCGGTGATGGAGGAGCATTTTACCGCCCTGGGCATTCCCTATGAGTGTTATGTCGTGAAGGTCTCCAACCGTGGAGCCCGGCTTATAGCGTGGTAGATGGAGTGGTACAGCACAGAAAGGCGCTGCCCGCCCGTTTCCCTTCGCCAGGCGGTCCTCGAGGGCCTCGCCCCCGACAGGGGCCTTTATATGCCGGAGCGCATCCCCAGGCTTCCTGAAAGTTTTTTTGAGGAACTTCCGGGGATGGATTTCGTTTCCATTTCCAGGACTGTGGCGAGGGCCTTCTTCGGTGATGACGTCCCCTCCGCGGACCTGGACCGGATCGTGGAGGAAACCCTTTCTTTCGACTGTCCGGTGGTGCCGGTTGAAGACGGGATATGGTCTCTCGAGCTCTTCCATGGCCCTACATTGGCTTTCAAAGATGTCGGAGCCCGTTTCATGGCCCGCCTGCTCGGGTACTTTACTTCCCGTTCCGGAGAAGGGGGGACGGTGGATGTGCTTGTGGCGACATCCGGGGACACCGGAAGCGCCGTAGCCAACGGCTTCCTGGGAGTCCCGGGGACAAGGGTCCACGTCCTCTATCCCAAAGGCCGGGTGAGCCCGATCCAGGAATGCCAGTTCACCACCCTCGGGCGGAACATCTCAGCCTTGGAGATAGACGGCAGCTTCGACGACTGCCAGGCCCTGGTGAAAGGGGCCTTCCTCGATCAGGAATTGCAGGAGGCTCTCCGGCTGACGTCCGCCAACAGCATCAACGTGGCCCGTTTCCTGCCCCAGTCGTTCTATTATTTCTACGGATACGCACAGATGGCTGCCAGGGGAAAGGCCGGCCGCCTTGTCGTCTGCGTGCCAAGCGGCAACTTCGGCAACATCTGTTCTGCGCTGATTGCTAAGAGGATGGGCCTGCCCGTCGAGCATTTCATCGCGGCCAACAACAGCAACGACGTCTTCTTCCAATATCTTTCCGACGGGGTTTACCGGCCGCGGCCCAGCGTGAGGACGCTCGCCAATGCCATGGACGTGGGAGATCCGAGCAATTTCGCCCGTATCCTAGACCTGTACGGCCACGACTGGAAGGACATCCGTGCCGACATTTCGGGATTCGTGGCTGACGACACGGCCATCGTGGAAACCATTGCCGACTGCTACCGCAGGACAGGCTACCTGCTCGATCCCCATGGAGCCTGCGGCTACCGTGCCTTGAAGGCCGGACTCAGGCCTGGGGAAACGGGCCTTTTCTGCGAGACCGCCCATCCGGCCAAGTTCAAGGACACTGTCGAGGCGGCCACCGGACATCCTGTTCCGGTCCCCGCCCGTCTTCAGGCCTTCCTATCAGGAAAGAAGGCCGCGGTTCCCCTTCCGGCGGAATCCGCAGCCTTCAAAGACTATCTTCTGTCCCTGGCCTGAACCAGGTCCTGCATTACTTTCCGAAAGTCAGGTCAGTGCCGTCCCATGCTTCAGGTGTTCAAGAAGTAAGGGTCAGCGGATTGAATTCCACTCCGGTTCTGCCTCCAAGGGAGTCTTCAGTTCCAGTTTGGGACGCCAGAGGGCCACTCCGAACTTGACGTAGGTCCTCACGTAATACTCCTTGCCCATTTCGATGTTCAGGGTTATGCCTTCGCGCGTCTCCGTCTTTCCCCATATCTCATAGGTTCCGGGCTTGTCGACCTTGACGGCGGCCTTGGTGTTGTTCTTTGACCTGTAGACCAC
>CACXFP010000173.1 GCA_902766985.1 uncultured Bacteroidia bacterium
CGCTTATCTCGAGCAGCTCATCACCAAGTATCCCATCGACTCCATCGAGGACGGCCTCAGCGAGGAAGACTGGGAAGGCTGGGTCAAACTCACCAAGGCTATCGGCGACCGCTGCCAGCTCGTAGGCGACGACCTCTTCGTTACCAACGTGAAGTATCTTGAGAAGGGTATCAAGATGGGTGCTGGAAACTCCATCCTCATCAAGGTGAACCAGATCGGTTCCCTCACCGAGACCCTCGACGCTATCGAGATGGCCCACCGCCACGGATACACCACCGTCACCAGCCACCGTTCCGGTGAGACTGAAGACACCACCATCGCCGACATCGCCGTCGCCACCAACAGCGGCCAGATCAAGACCGGTTCCCTCTCCAGGACCGACCGTATCGCCAAGTACAACAGGCTGATGAAGATCGAGCTCGAGCTCGGTGACAACGCTTCCTACGGCTACAAGAAGCTCAGATAACAACGTCTGAACCTATAATAAACCGGCTTCTTCGCGGAGCCGGTTTTTTTTGTTTACAGGGGACGGACGATCTTGATGCCGGCAAGGGACTTCGGGCGGGATCGGACATATTCGGAGATGCTCCGCTCGTCCACGACGACCTTGCCAGCCGTGGAGGAGGCATGGATGAAACCCACTTTGCCGTCATGCAGGCAGGCAATAGCGACGTGGGATATGTCAAGTCCCTCCACTTTGGAAACGAAGCAGATTATGTCGCCGTCGCGGATGAATTTTTCCGCTCCCTGAAGGTCTGAGGTCTGTATGCACGTGTATGGGATCGCGTTCAGGGCATCTTCCGCTTCTTTGATCAAATGGATGTTGTCGTCATTGATATGGGGATATGAACCGGGATGGGAGGACATGAACGAAACCGGATGGTCATAAATGCAGCCCCCGGATTCAAGGGTAACATCCTTCAATATCCCCAGTCTTTCCCCCTGCCTGATCCATTCGGCAGTATAGTGGATCCTGCTGGCATATCCGTTGATTATTCCGTCGCGGTACCGCATCTGCCGCACTCTGGAGGCGAATTTGCCGAAATCAGCCTCCCGCCCATGCTCCTTCGCCGTTCTTGCAAGATTTAGACAGGTCTCCACGAAGATGATGCAGTCCGTCCTCTCCAACGGCAACCTGAACTCCTCGTTTTCTCCTTCATCCAGCAAGCCGCCAACATAAGGGGTTCCGAGCATCCGTTTCGCCGCGGCCAGGGTCATCTCCGCCGTACTGCCTGGCTCCAGGGACGCCATAACCTTCTCGGCTACGGCCTTGTCCGCTGCAGATGCAACTATAGCGGAATCAACTCCCGGCAGCATGAGCGCCATGCTTAGTATAAATGCGGTAATTCCCATTTCCTAAAGGTTTTCCGCATGGTTTCCGCACAACAAACATGCCACCGGAAGGTCGGTCTAAATTTTTTCAAAAGCCTGGGCAAGGTCATCGATAAGGTCCTCGACATGCTCGGTACCGATGGATAGGCGGATCGTGCTCTGATAGATTCCCTGGTCGGTCAACTCCGCCTCTGTAAGCTGGGAATGAGTGGTCGTGGCAGGATGGATGACAAGGGACTTTACGTCCGCGACATTGGCGAGCAGGGAGAAAATCTGCAGGGAGTCGATGAACCGGAAAGCCTCCTCCTTCCCTCCCTTTATGTCAAAAGTGAATATCGACAGGCCTCCGGACGGGAAATACTTTTTGTAGAGTTCATGGTCCGGATGGGTGGGGACGGCCGGATGGTTCACCCTGGCAACCTTAGGGTGTGAAGAAAGCCATTCGACTATCTTCAAGGAGTTTTCCACATGGCGTTCTACCCTGAGGGACAGTGTTTCCAGACCCTGGAGAAAGACAAAGGCGCTCACGGGGCTTATGGTCGCACCCGTATCCCTGAGGAGTATCGCACGGGCGCGGATTATATAGGCGGCAGGTCCTACGGCATCCGCGAATACGATCCCGTGATAGCTGGGCTCCGGCTCCGTCAGCTGGGGGAATTTTCCTGAGGCCTTCCAGTCGAATTTTCCGGAATCCACTATGACTCCTCCGATTGTCGTACCGTGGCCCCCGATGAATTTCGTAGCGGAATGGACGACTATGTCTGCACCGTATTCGATCGGTCTCACCAGATATGGAGTGGCGAATGTATTGTCAATGACAAGAGGGATGCCATGACTATGCGCAATCTTTGCGACTGCCTCTATATCAATAATATTTCCATTGGGATTGCCGGAAGTTTCTATGAAGAGCAGTTTGGTCTCCGGCCTGATGGCTTTCTCGAAATTCGACAAGTCGGAAGGATCCACGAAGGTCGTGGTCACCCCGTACTGGACAAGCGTATGGCAGAGAAGGTCATAGGTTCCTCCGTAAATTGTCCTGGCCGAGACGACATGGTCTCCGGACCTGGTGATATTGAGGATGGAATATGTAATCGCCGCCGCACCGGAAGCCAGGGCAAGCGCACCGACTCCGCCCTCAAGGGCTGCGATCCTCCTTTCGAAGACATCCTGGGTGGTGTTGGTCAGACGGCTGTAGATGTTGCCCGGATCCGTAAGGCCGAAACGCGCCGCAGCATGTTCTGAATTATGGAACACATAAGATGATGTCTGGTAAATAGGGACTGCCCGTGAATCGGTTACGGGATCTGCGGTTTCCTGTCCTACGTGGATCTGGAGGGTTTCAAAATGGAGTTTCCTGGTGCTCATGATTTC
>CACXFP010000174.1 GCA_902766985.1 uncultured Bacteroidia bacterium
CGGTGTGTCCGTGAAGCCTTGGCAAAGGCCGGACCCGGATCGGCAGAGTTCGTGTGTGGACTTTCATTCGATACTACGGCATCCACGCCTGCCCTCGTCGATGGATCAGGGATGCCGCTGGCCCTTCTTCCCGGGTACGGAGAGGATCCGGACGCCATGTTCGTGCTTTGGAAGGACCATACTGCCATCGAGGAATCGGACAGGATAAACGAGGTCGCCCATGGATGGGATACGGATTACACTTCCTACAGCGGTGGCACTTATTCCTGTGAATGGGTTTGGGCGAAAATGCTCCATTGTCTCAAGTCTTCCCCTTCGCTTCAGGGAAGTGCCTGGTCCTGGGTGGAGCATGGTGACTGGATTGCCGGATTGCTTACCGGCAATACGGACCCGCTGACAATAGCCAGGGGCCGCTGTCTCGCCGGTCACAAGGCTATGTGGAACGCCGCCTGGAACGGTCTTCCGCCCATGGAATTCTTTACGGAAGTCGATCCCTTGCTTGGTATTTTCAGGGATCGTCTCTATCGGGATACGGTCACCGGTGACAAGAAGGTTGGCGGACTGTGCGCGGAGTGGGCAGAAAGACTTGGCTTGACTGAAGGCATAGCCGTCGGTGTAGGATCTATCGACTGCCATGTGGGTGCGGTCGGGGCGGGAATCACTCCCGGCACCCTGGTAAAGGTCATGGGCACCTCGACTTGCGACATCGCCATCGGCGGGTACGGGGAGGTAGGCAGCAGGCTTATCCGTGGGATATGCGGTCAGGTTGACGGCTCCGTTGTCCCGGGTTATATAGGTTTCGAAGCAGGGCAGTCCGCTTTCGGTGACATTTATGCCTGGTTCTCGAGGTTTACGGGGAAGGGGATACCTGAGCTTACGCATCTGGCCTCCATGCTCCCTCTCTCGGCCGACGATCCCGTCTCCCTGGACTGGATGAACGGCAGACGGACTCCTGATGCGGATCCCAGGGTGAAGGGCCTTATCTCCGGTCTGACGCTCGGGACCACTCCTGCCATGGTGTTCAAGTCTCTCGTAGAGGCGACAGCTTTCGGTTCCAGGGCTATAAACGAAAGGTTCCTGTCCGAAGGGGTGCCGGTCAGGGAAATCATAGCCGTCGGCGGCATATCGCGCAAGTCTCCATACGTGATGCAGACCATGGCCGATGTGCTCGGGATGCCCATCAAGGTCCTGGACTCGGACAATGCATGCGCCCTAGGCGCCGCGATGTTCGCTTCAGTCGCTGCCGGAATCCATCCTGACGTGAAAGAAGCCCAGGCCTGCATGACCCCTGGATACAGTGCCAGATATGTTCCTGACGCAGGAAGGATGGATATATATAACTCCCTGTACGCCAAATACAGGGAGTTGTCACTCGTTTGACAGGTTTTATCCTGTTCCCGTAAGTCGGTAGTCCGGTCCTTATTTGTAGACAGGTCCGAAATTGGCGCAGGCACGGTAGTCTGCCCCCTCCTTGTCCATGCCGAAGGCATTCCATGCGGCAGGGCGGAAGATTCTGTCTTCAGGAACATTGTGCATGCATACCGGAATCCTGAGCATCGATGCCAGGGTGATGAGGTCGGCGCCAATGTGGCCATAGGCTATCGCTCCATGGTTCGCACCCCAGTTGTTCATCACGCTGTACACATCCTTGAAGCAGTCTTTGCCTTTATCGAGCCTGGGAACGAACCAAGTAGTGGGCCAGGTAGGGTCGGTGCGCTTGTCTAGGATGTCGTGCATGTCAGCGGGGAGTTCCGCCGTCCAACCTTCTGCAATCTGCAGGACTGGTCCGAGCCCGTCCACAAGATTCAGCCGCAGCATGGTCATCGGCATGCCTCCGCGGCTTACGAAGTGGGCGGAATATCCGCCACCGCGGAAATAATCCCTGTCGGCGGGCATCCAGCTGGTAGCGCCCAGGCAGGCCTCCACGTCGGCTTCAGTCATGTTCCAAGGCTCTTTTATGGTGGGGTTCCCATCTGCGTCTGTCATTGCTCCGGTTGCATCCAGGGTGGTGGCACCTGAATTGATCAGGTGGATGAATCCGTCTGCTGCCAGACCTTCCGGAGACTTCCCGGTGACCCTCTTGACCGCCTCCGGACTCCAGTAGGTGCGCACGTCGCTGAACATTACTCCACGGTTGGTGAGAAGGTGGCCGAACATCATTGACAGGCCGTTCAGGGCGTCATTTTCGGTGGCAAGGGTATAGGCTTCGCGGATGCCGTTCCAGTCGAATGAGGAGCACATGAGACTCTCGGGGAAATCGAAGTTCGGCTTGTAGTCTGTCCATTGGCGCTGGCCCTGCACGCCTCCGGCTATGGCATTATGGCCGAGGGCCTCTTCCTTATAGCCCATTTCCAGAAGCTTGGGGTTGCCGAACATCAGGTCGCGGATGATCATCATGTTCTTTACCGTGAATTCCCAGTCGGCATCCTTCTCTTGCCTGGTCTTGCCCTTTCCTTTTCCATTGAAGGAGGTCATGGGCGTGCCGGGGAAGAGGGGACGGTCCTCATTGTAGTCATGGCCTTCACGGGGTTTGCAGAATTTTTCAACCCATTCCATGGCCTTCTTGAATTCTTCATGGTCATAGATGCCGAAATCTACCCTGCGGAGGATTTCCACGAGGGATACATATTCGGTGCGCATGCCGAGATATTTCTGGAGGAAGTCGGCGTTCACGATGGATCCGGCGATGCCCATGCAGGTGTTTCCCATCGAAAGGTAGCTTTTGCCCCTTATCGTGGCGACCGCCTGGGCCGACCGGGCGAAACGCAGTATCTTCTCGGCCACGTCGGCCGGGATGCTGTTGTCTGCAAGGTCCTGTACGTCATGGCCGTAGATGCCGAAGGCGGGGAGGCCTTTCTGGGCGTGGGCGGCAAGGACGGCGGCGAGGTAAACGGCTCCGGGACGTTCCGTGCCGTTGAATCCCCATACGGCTTTGGGCCAGTGGGGATGCATGTCCATCGTCTCTGAACCATAGCACCAGCAGGAGGTTACGGTTATGGTGGA
>CACXFP010000175.1 GCA_902766985.1 uncultured Bacteroidia bacterium
ATACATGGACAACAAGATTCGATTCGGGTTCGTGGGAACCGGCAGGATAAGCGACTGGGTGCTGAAGGGGGCCTTCCTCGACCCCAGGTTCTCCCTTGAAGCGGTTTGCTCGAGGTCAAAGGAAAAGGCTGAGGCCTTCGCGGCGAAATACGGAGTGGAAAAGACGTTCACGGACGTGGAGGCGATGGCCGCCGATCCTGATGTGGACGCCATCTACATCGGGACCCCTAACGCCACCCATAAGGACATCGCAATCAAGGCGATGAACAAGGGGAAGGCCGTCCTGTGCGAGAAGCCGATGGCTTCCAACGCAGCCGAGGTCAGGGAAATGATAGCCGCGGCGAAGGCGAACGACGTCCTCCTCATGGAAGCCATGATTTCCACCCTGAATCCCAACTTCAAGGAAGCGGTCCGCTTCATTGACGAGATCTCCCCCATCAGGCACTGGTCGTCTTCGTTCTGCCAGTATTCCGCACGGTACGAGAAACTTATGCAGGGAGAGGTGACCAACGTTTTCAACCCGGCGATGGCAGGAGGAGCCATAATGGACATCGGCATCTACACCATCTACCCGATGGTAAGGCTTTTTGGCAAGCCCGATTCCCTCATCGCCTCGATGCGGACGGTCCCCCTTCCTGACGGTTCCCTCACCGATGTCAGCGGAGCCATCCTTTTCTCATATCCCGGTATGCACGCTACGGCAATCTATTCGAAGACGGACGATTCCTTCCTCCCCACGGAGATTTCCGGAGAAAAAGGCAACCTCCTCCTGGACCAGATCCACATCACCCGCAAGGCCGAGTATATTCCTCACGCAGCCCCGGCTTCCGGACGGGGGCTTCCACCTGAAAGGCAGGACATTACCTGCTCGATGGACGGTGACGAATACCAGTGCGAGTTCAGGGAATTCATCGACCTACTCACCTACGGCAAGAAAGAATCTGCCGTAAACTCCCTCCAGACCTCCCTCACCGTGATGGAACTCATCGACGAGGCCAGGAGGCAGAACGGCATCACATACCCTGCAGACATGATATGAAGAAGCTGAAAATCACCGGCATAGTCCTGATTGCCGCTGCCTTGCTCACAGGCGGAGGATACCTTGTCATAAAAAACATGAACCCGAGGCAGAGGACAAGAGGACAGGACGGGGCCAGGATCGTCGCTGAAGCCCTGAGTTTCTACAATTCTTCGGGACAGAAGATAAACGGAAGGATCTACAGGCAGGAAGGGATTGCGGGCAAGCTTCCCGTCGCCATCTTCTGCCATGGATTCGGGTCCACGATGTCCTCGGGAGATGATTATTGCAAGGCCCTTGCATCCCGCGGATGGGCGGCCTACACATTCGACTTCCGCGGAGGGTCCAGGAACAGTACCAGCGACGGCAGCACCCTGGATATGAGCGTAATGACGGAAATCGACGATGCCACCCTGGTTGTGAAGAAACTGTGCAAGGAAAAATTCGTCGACCGGAAGAATGTCTTCCTGATCGGCCAGAGCCAGGGAGGAGAGGTAGCGGCGCTGACAGCGGCAGACCTCAGGAAAGACATCAGCGGCCTGGTCCTCATCTATCCAGCCTTCGTCATCCAGGACGACAATCACCGTAGATATTCCAAGCTCAAGGAGATTCCAGACTCTACGTCCTATGGATTCATCACGGTCGGAAAACCATATTTCAAAGACACCTGGAAACTCGACCCTTTCAAGAAGATCGGCAGGTTCAAGGGGCCTGTCCTCATCATGCATGGGACAAACGACCAGCTCGTCCCCATCTCTTATTCCAAGAAAGCCGCGGCCACCTATTCCCACGTCGCCCTGGAAGTATTCGAGGGAGCCGGACATGGTTTTTCCGGAGCCGACAAGGAAAGGGCCGTGCGCCTTGCCGCCGATTTTATGGACAAGAATTTGAATTGACTGCTATGAAGGACCTGGTTTCGATTGCATCAAATTTCAGCCTGGAGGGGACCGTTACCTCGGTCTCTCCCCTCGGAAACGGGCTTATCAACGATACGTATAAAGTGACCACCGCCGGAGACTCCCCCGACTACGTCTTGCAGAGGATCAACAATGCTGTGTTTCCTGACGTGGAAATGCTCCAGCGGAACATCGCGGCCGTCACCGGCCATATCAGGGCCGGACTCATCGCTGCCGGAGAGAAGGACATCGACCGTAAAGTCCTTAGATTCATCCCATTAAAAGATTCCCAAAAGACATTCTTCTTTGACGGGGAACTCTACTGGAGGGTGTCGGTCTTCATCAATGACGCAAGGACGTACGAGACGGTGGATCCGAAGTATTCCTTTTTTGCAGGAAAGGCCTTCGGCAACTTCGAGGCCATGCTTTCCGACTTGAAAGAAGAGATCGGAGAGGTCATCCCGAATTTCCATAACATCGAATTCCGCCTGTGGCAGCTCGCAGAGGCCGTCAAGGCGAACAAGGCGGGCAGGCTCACGCCCCACAGCCACGGACTGCATGAAATCCTCGAGGACATCGACGCCCACGGGGTGGAGATGTGCAAGGGAGAACAGCTGTTCCGTGAAGGGAAACTACCAAAGAGGATCTGCCACTGCGACACAAAGGTCAACAACATGATGTTCGATGCCGACGGCAACGTCCTCTGCGTGATAGACCTGGATACCGTCATGCCGAGTTTCGTCTTTTCGGATTACGGGGACTTTCTCCGCACGGGTGCATCAACGCTGCCAGAAGACGATCCGGACATCGACGGGGTGGACTTCAGGATGGATATCTTCGAAGCATTCACTCGCGGATACATCGAAGGTACGGCTTCATTCCTCACCACGGTGGAAAAGGAGAATCTCCCCTATGCCGCCTGCCTCTTCCCCTTCATGCAAGCAGTCCGTTTCTTCACGGACTATCTCGACGGGGACGTGTACTACAAGACAAAGTATCCTGACCACAACCTTGTCCGCACACGCAACCAGCTGAAACTCTTTCACTCCGCCATGGAGAAAGTTCCCGCAATGAAGGACTTTATCGCAGGAATCTGACGAGGGTCCGCAGCGACACAAATAAAGGTTGGCCAGGTCCATCAAGACCATCGGCCAACCTTAAATCATTACGGTAACCGGGGAACGCCTGCTACGGCTTCTTAAACTCAACAGTGTTGAAACGGTATACCTTTCCTGCCTCCAGGGTAACGTTATTCTCAAGATTAACGGTCGTTTTGTGAGAACCAATGCCAGTACCTGACGTACTAATCGAGAACACAAGTTTATTAGCTCCGTCGGGACCGAACACCGGGGCGTTTCCTGCCGGCATGAACGGAATGTAAAAGACCATATCCTTTTCTATCTCGAGCCCGGTAAGGGTCGTACCTTCATATGAACCGGTATAAATCCTGGCTTGGAAACTAGCACTGGTGGGAGCCGGGTCGCCACTGAAGAAGTTAAACCATTGACCCGATGGATCGAAATAGTACACATTCTCACCTTTATATGCAGTGAGCATTACTCTTGTTATTTTTTTCCCAACAAAATATTCTTCATCAAATGTAACAGGGACCTTGAATACGGATGTAAGAGGTTTCAGGGTAACTTTGAGATAATTAGGCTTATGAGACGGGTCAGTATCAACCATGACCTCGCAGTCGCCGGACATGACGGTCGCTCCCTGCTGGGTAGGAGTTCCAAGCGCCTGGGTCCCACCATTGGATGCCTGCGTAAAATCTAAGAGCGTGAAGGTACAATAGCTTTCACCTATTTTTATGCCTCTGATTGCTCTCATATTATCATTTTCGCTTCCCGGTTGTATCGGAGAACCATATTTTCCTTCAGAGCCAAATTCTTCAACCGCCGGGTACAGGGTAACTATCTTGTCGGACAGGTCTCCGGTAAAGGTTCCATTCAAAGTGATTGTACTATTGCCGGCATTACCATGGAAAGTGAAATTGTCGATGGTCTTGACACTTCCGTCCGCCGCGACGGTGATAACGCTTACAGCCTCATACGAGCTCCATTTGCTTTTCAGGACATTGCCGTCGGCATAGAACTCGACCTTTGTCTGGGGACCGCCGATAGTGGCTTCGAGTTCCATGGGGATACCCTTTGCCGGCTGGAGTTCACCTTCGGGAAGAGACTGTTTGTTGCAGGACGCGAATGCCGTCAGCATCAGGCCTGCCAGAATGATGTAACAGAACTTTTTCATTTGACTTTCCTCCATGCATTGATTGTTAAGAAATAAGGCCGCCATCTTCATACTCGGGAGAACTCGTGGCGATGACGCTCTCCAGGCACAGGTCTGCCTCCTCGCACTCAGGTGCGAAGTAAAGTTTTTTGTCTTTCATGATGGTATTGAGATTTAAGTTGGATTCGGTATGAACGGGCATAATCATCCTGGAAATAATCTGATTTCCACAATAATAGAAAATCTGCCCCAAAATAGCAAAAAAATGCAAAAAAGTAATTACATG
>CACXFP010000176.1 GCA_902766985.1 uncultured Bacteroidia bacterium
AGAAATCCGGAGAACGGAACCTATTCCCGCTGGACCGCAGATCCCCTCGATATCCAGGTGCAGGAAGCGACAAACTCCGCAATGGCGGATTTCAGGGCGGCAAAAATGATGAATGCCTTGATGCTGGAGTATTTCGGAGAAACTCTGGACGTACCTTTCGACAAGGCGGGCATTGTCCTGGAAAGGGATCCGATCACATGGAACATCGAGCACACCGACCTCTATCCTGACGTGGAATCCCGCTTCCTTTCCCGGGGAGGAGAGGTGACCGTACTTTCAAAAGCGGAACACCTGCTCCTCTGGGCCGTGAACAGTGATGCGAAGGGATGGGACCCGCTCTATGAGCGAAGGAGGGAAAGAATATGGTCATTAAAAACATGTTCCAGTCTTTCAAAATTATTGATTGACAAGGGATTGGACTACCTTTCAACAAGAATGCGGCTGCGGGGCTTCGACCGCTACTACCTTGTCGCTTCCTTCGAACAGGAGCGCACGGCAACCATCCGGTTCGAGGAAGATTTCCCGTGCCGTTATTTCGACCTTTCCTCCGGCAAGGAGCTGGTTTCTTCCTCCCGGTTCGCGGACGGCAAGACCTGTCATGAGGCTGATATTCCCCTGCCAGCTTTCGGCTATAAGGCGGTGGGAGTCAAAAGAGAGGACCGGGCCGGCGGCACCGGGTGGTCCGAAGGAGATTCAATAGAACAGGACGGCATCCGGATAAGCTCCGACGGCGACAAGGTCATTATCGAAAGGGAGGGGAAAAGGATGGAGCTTGGTCTCAGTCCTTTTATGATAAGGGTGCTGGCTGAAGTGACGCAGGGCACGAATGACGATATCTGGCGGCCAAACCGGCCATACGGCCCTGTCCGAACAGGGATCAGACTTACCGAAGGGGCTGCTCAGCTGAGGCTTCTGAGCCAGCCTGACTGGCAGGTCCATCTCGAACAGGTGTTTTCAATCCGCCGAGGAGAAATCGTATGCGACCTGAAATTCACTTTTCCAAATCCCTGCCTGGTACGTCAGGAGGGCGCCTTCGAGGGCCGGAAGTATCTTCCAGGAGGACTGGACCTTGTCTTGAGGACTTTCAATAAAGGCAAGCCCTATTTCGACATTCCCTTTGGTATCTCGGAAGGACTTGACGGCGTGAGTTACCTCTGTCCCCTCAGCACTTGCTTCCTCCAGCAGGAAGGAGGCGGGATTATCGTCTCCCCGCAGACAGGGGAGCAGGCCTTCCGGGTCGATGCGGGGGCCGGGGAAGTCACCGTCTATCTTGGATCTTCCACCACCTCCGGACCTATCCATGATGTGGGACTAGCCTTTGACACTCCTACCAGCGTGCGGCACGAACCCGCATGGTACAGCGAACCGTTCCATGGCGAGTACCGCCACCGGGTGGTGATACGTCCCTTTGACGGAGATTGGGAAACGGAACATGTTCCCTTAATATTCAGGAATTTCTCGTCGCCTGTCTATGTCAGGGCCGTCCAGCCCGTCAGGAAACGGGCCGGGAAGGAACTCCCTCCTGAAAATTCCTTTATATCTATAAACTCCCCCGATGTGGACATAACCATGATGGACTATGAGCCAGGAAAAGGCCTTACGTTCCGGCTGAACGAAAGGACCGGACAGGAACACTCCGTCACCGTTGAGATCAACAAGAAAAAAACGGATGCCTCCGTGATGCCATTCGGGATTGTATTGATTTGCCCCTTTTCGTGAGCAAGCGCCCCGCCGGGGTAAACAAAAAACAGCCGGCTGCTTACGCAACCAGCTGTGGTTTAATGTCTTGCGGAAGGGACGAGATTCGAACTCGTGGTACCCGGAAAGAGTACGGCAGTTTAGCAAACTGCTGGTTTCAGCCACTCACCCACCCTTCCAATGGTCTCCTGTCTATAGCTGACTTCGACAGGGACTGCAAAGTTAGGAATAATTTATTTAACAACAAAAAATAAATATTTCGTGAAAAATTTGTTGTTTTTCAATAATTATATTATATTTGGCAAAGAAAACTTTTTTATTAACACTTAATTTTTCATACAATGGCAGTTTGGTGGGCATCGCTTAGCATAGCAATGAAGGTCCTCTGGGGCCTGACTCTTGCGGCTTCTCTTATCTTCATCATCCAGAGCGTGATGACTTTTATCGGAGCCGACATGGACGGAACGGGGCTTGACGGGGCAGACCTTGATACTTCGGGCGGACTTGACGCCGGAGCGGACGGCGGTGACGGGGATCTGTCTTCCGGATCAAACCTTTATACTTTCCGCAACCTCATCAATTTCATCCTCGGTTTCGGATGGTCGGCGATCCTCCTGCAGAAGTCGATCCCTTCGACCTTCGTGCTGATCCTCATTTCTGTCCTGGTAGGACTGGGACTGGTGGCGCTTGTGATGTATATCTTCAAGCTCCTGAGCAAGATGCAGCAATCCGGCAACATCGACGTTTACCGTCAGGCCATTGGCTGCCAGGGAACTTCCTACCTTACCATTCCGGGAGAACGCAAGGGAGAGGGAAAAGTGCAGATTTCCATCAACAATTCCGTCAGGGAATATAACGCCCAGACAGAAGGTGAAACCATCCCTACGGGAACCCCCATCCGCGTCACCGATGTGATCAACGGCTCGACCCTCCTTGTGGAGACCATCCAACCTGAAGTGATCTAATCATACAAACATTTAATAACCAAGATTATGGCTGAATCTCAAATCATCCTCATCCTTATCCTTGTATTCGTCCTGATCGTTACCTTCTCGGCAATCCTCAAGCGATACAGGCGCTGCCCGTCGGACAAGATCCTCGTCATCTATGGTAAGACCGGCCGCAATTCTTCCGCAAAGTGCATCCACGGAGGCGCTTCCTTCATCTGGCCCGTCTTCCAGAACTACCAGTATCTCGACCTGAAGCCTATCTCTATAGAGTGCAACCTTACCAACGCCCTGTCGAAGCAGAACATCCGAGTCGACGTTCCCTGCCGGTTCACCGTAGGTATTTCCACCGAGCCTGAAATCATGACCAACGCCGCCGAGAGGCTTCTCGGACTTTCTACCGAAGACATCAAGGGCATCGCAACCGATATCCTCTTCGGACAGCTCCGTCTGGTGATCGCCACCATGGACATCGAGGAAATCAACTCCGACCGCGACAAGTTCCTCTCGAGCGTAAGCGCCAACGTTGAGGCAGAGCTCCGCAAGATCGGACTGAAACTCATCAATGTGAACGTCACCGATATCCGCGACGAATCCGGCTATATCGAAGCCCTCGGAAAAGAGGCTGCCGCAAAGGCTATCAACGATGCAAAGAAGAGCGTGGCCGAGCAGAACAGGTTCGGTGAGACCGGAAAGGCTGACGCCGACAAGGATACCCGCGTGAACGTGGCCGCAGCCAACGCCCTTGCCGTGAAGGGAGAGAACCAGTCACTTATTGACATCGCCAATTCAGATGCTCTCCGAAGGGAGAAAACAGCTCAGGCAGAAAGACTTGCTGTCGCTGCCGAAAAGGTCCAGAGCGCAAAGGCGCTCCAAGAGGCATACCAGAGTGAGCGCGACGCCGAGCTTGCCCGTGCCGAGAGGGAAAAGGCTACCCAGCAGGCCAACATCGTGGTCGCCGCCGAGATCGATAAGGAAAAGAAAATCATCGAGGCGGAAGCAGAGGCAGAACAGGCCCGCCGCATCGCCAAGGGAGAGGCCGACGCCATCTTCGCCAAGATGGAGGCCCAGGCCCGCGGTGCCATGGAGATCCTCTCAAAGCAGGCCGAAGGTTTCCAGGCCCTCGTCGGCGCGGCAGGAAGCGACCCCCAGAAGGCTGTCCTTATGATGATAGCCGACAGGCTGCCCGAACTGGTGAAGACCCAGGTTGAGGCCGTGAAGGGCATCAAGATCGACAAGGTCACAGTCTGGGACGGAAACGGTTCGAAAGACGGCAAGACATCGACCGCGAACTTCGTTTCGGGTCTCATGCAGAGCATTCCGCCGCTCCAGGACCTCTTCAAGATGGCCGGAATGCAGCTTCCCGATTACCTGAAAGGAAAAGACGCTCCAGACGTGCAGGAGCCCAAGGAAGGGCCAAAGAAGAAAGGGTCCGAAAAGGAGTAGTCTGACATGCCTATCATAGTAAACGTTGATGTGATGCTGGCCCGCCGGAAAATGTCTTCCGGCGAGCTGGCCGACATCATAGGAATCTCCGCATCGAATCTTTCCATCCTCAAGACCGGCAAGGCAAAAGCCATCCGCTTCTCCACCCTCAACTCCCTCTGCAAGGCACTGGAATGCCAGCCGGGAGACCTTTTGGAATACGTCCCCGACGAATAGGGCCTGAATTTACAGGCCCAGATCGTCATGAAATATTTTTACGGCTGTACCGTCCTGGATTCCAGGGCGGTATTCGTTATTCCGGTGGCGTGGACAGCGGCAGCGAGGGCTTCAGCCTGTTCCTGGGTCTGGAATGGTCCTGCGATATAGACGACAGCCCCGCTTTCAGATGTCTTCACGAGGTCCTTCGTCGTCTGCTGACGGATGGCGGAGAGGGTTATCTCCGGAAGGGTTGACCCGTCAGGAGGATAGATTTTCAGGTAGTGGTCTGTCCTAGTCTTCGACTCTATGGCGCGGGCCTTGGACACCGTAGTCTGTTCCCCGTCGTTGAAGGCGGTGATGAACGCTCCCTTGAATCCCAGCCTCTTGACCTTGTTGAGGTTTGACAGGGCAGAGGAATATTTCCTGAACACTCCCGCGGAATATATCTTCCTGCCGCCGGCTCCGTCTCTCTCGAATACAGGGCTCAGGCCCTTCAACTGCTTGAGCGTCGCCTTTGCAGGGGATGAAAAGAGCTGTATCTGATAGACGAGCCCGTCGGGAATGGGGGAATCGACGATGACCCCTTCGGGCAGTATCTTGAAAGTATAGTCATAATTCGGCTTGGGCTTCTGCATATCAAGATGGAAGGCCGGGCCAAAGTCTTTTTTCGAGAAAGTATATCCGGAAGAGGCTCCTACTATCTCCCGGGATGCGTCAGCCTTGAATTTCGCAGGATCTATGACGAAGCCCTTCATCAGGAAATCCATCTCGATCTGCTGAAGGTCTGCGACCGTCCTTCCGAGGGAAGCGTTGAGGGCCGGAAGGGCAGCCTCCTTCTGGGCGATGTCGGTGAGGATCTCTTCTTTTTCTGAGTCCAAAGCCTTTGAATAGGCCTCCCTTTCTGCTTCCAGGGCACGGTTGTAGGCCGCGATCGAATCCCTGAGAAGACGGACCTGCTCCATCTTCCGCATGTATTCCTTGGCCTCAGGATTGTCCGGAAGCGGAGAGGAAACCGCCGAACCGCTGTCAAGACGGGAAGGATCCCCGTCCGGAGAAAGGGCCGAGAGTCCCACCAGACCCTCCCTGTCTGTAATCGCCTTGCGGACAGGCATTCCGTCAAATTCAACCACATACACGTTCACACTGTCGGCAGGACAGCCCCTGTTGGAGGCGAATATGGAATATTTGCCGTCGGATGTGTTCATGAACAGGAAGTCGTCGTAGGGAGAAGAATATGGAAAACCCATGTTTACCGGGACGTCCCAGTCCCCGGTCTCTTCGTTCCATTTCGACGTATACAGGTCGTACCCGCCCATGCCGTAAAGGCCTTCAGAGGCGAAATAGAGAGTCTTGCCATCGGCGGAGACCATTGGGAAGATTTCGTTGGAAGTCGAGGTAATCTCTTCGTTAATAAGTTCAGGGGCCGTCCACACGGTGTCTGCGAGGGTGGTGTGGTAAAGGTTGCTGACGCCGGTGTCGTCATGGGAGGAAAAATAAAGCTCCCTGGCATCGGAAGGGACATAGACGGCCGTGGAAAAAGGACTCCCGGCAATGGAATCGAGCTGGTTGGGGACGGGTCTCCAGCTTTTGTCTTTCAAGGGATAGAAGAGGAAATAATCCTTGACCGAAAACCTTCTTCTGGCAACGACGGCGGGATTGCTGCAGAAGCCAGTCATGTTGATGGCGTTCTGTCCTTTCAGGCGGTTTTCCTCAACGGCCATCCTGGAAGAGGAATCCGGTGCGGCCCTCAGGGCCATGTCATACCACACGGAAGCTTCCTGGAAGGAATAGTCCAGGCGGAGGGAATCAGCCTTCTGAAGCATGTCTTTCCATGTTTTTCCCGGAACGACAAGGGTTGTATCCGAAGTGACCGCCCTTGCGCCGAGGGCGAAGGCCACCGTTGAAAAAAGCGTTAAAAGCAGGTATTTCGGGCTTTTTTTCATTCCTGTTTTGCAATTCTGCATCCGCAAAAATACGAAATCATTGGCATAAAGTTTCTTTCTTAGAAAAAAATCGTAACTTTGCAGACCTTATTCGAACTGACAGAATAAATTTAAAAAGTAACGATATGCAAAGCAAAGGTGCCATCAAACTGGTGGCTATTCTTCTGGCAATCGCATGCCTTTGGCAGCTTTCGTTCACCCTGGTGACCAATCTCCAGGAAAAGAAGGCTGAGAAGTATGCGGAGGCCGCGGCCCTGGCCGCACAGAATGCTCCTGCGTTCGCGACAATTCCTGCGGACGAACAGGCTTTTTATCTTGACTCCATCCGTAAGGAGCAGAACAGGAAGTTCATCGATTCCATCTCCAGCGAGAAGGTTTATTTCGGTTACACCTACAAGGATGTCAAGTCCAAGGAAATCAATCTCGGCCTTGACCTCAAGGGAGGTATGAACGTGATGCTGCAGGTGCAGCTCAAGGACCTTGTGAAGGCTCTTGCCGGAAACAATGATTCCCCTGAATTCCAGAAGGCCCTCGACCTCGCAGCCGAGCGCAGCGTGAACTCCAGGGAAGACTACATCTCCCTGTTCTCCCAGGCTTGGAAGGAAGTTGGCGGCGGCACCCCTCTCGCCCAGATCTTCGGTACCTTCGAAATGAGGGACAAGATCAAGCCCGAATCGACCAACGAAGAGGTGATTTCCGTCATCAGGGGAGAGGCCGAAAGCGCCGTTTCCAACTCCTTCAACGTTCTCAGGAACCGTATCGACCGTTTCGGAGTCACCCAGCCCAGCATCCAGAAAATCGGCAACTCCGGAAGGATCCTTGTTGAACTTCCCGGCGTGAAAGAGCCTGAGCGTGTCCGCAAACTCCTCCAGGGAACCGCTTCCCTCGAGTTCTGGACAACCTATGACAGCCAGGAAATCCAGCCCTACCTCATCGAGGCCAACAGCAAGCTTGCCGAAATCCTCGATCAGGACGAGACTCTCGCCGAAGAGATTGCGGAGGCCCCTGCAGCCGAGGAAAAGACCGACGAGTCCCTGCTGAATGCAGAGCTTTCCCAGAACAAGGCCGACGCTGACGAACTCGCAGCCTACACCAAGCAGAACCCTCTCTTCGCTGTTCTCCAGCCCTCCGGATACAAGGGCAATGCCTGCCTCGGTTTCGCCAACGCCATCGACACCGCCAAGGTCAACAGATACCTAGCCATCCCTCAGATCAGGGACATCTTCCCTCCTGAGTTCAAGGGCATGTGGTCCGTCAGCCCTTCCGAAATCGTGGAGGGTGGAAACATCTACGAGTTCATCGCCATCAAGGCCACTTCCCGCGACGGAAAGGCACCTCTCGACGGCAGCGTCGTAACTGACGCCCGCGTCGAATATGGCGGAAGCCGCAACGGTCAGCCTTACGTTTCCATGACCATGAACGCGGAAGGCGCAAACGCATGGGCCCGCATCACCCGTGACAATATCGGAAAGCAGGTGGCCATCGTCCTCGACGGAATGGTGTATTCCTATCCTACCGTGCAGACCGAAATCTCCGGCGGAAGCTCCCAGATCACCGGAAACTTCACAGTGGAGCAGTCCGAGGACCTTGCCAACGTGCTCAAGTCAGGTAAGCTTCCCGCCCCTGCAACTATCATTCAGGAGCAGGTCGTAGGACCTTCCCTGGGAGCCGAGTCCATCAGGTCGGGTATGATCTCATTCATCATCGCCTTTATCCTGGTGCTCATATACATGATCCTCTTCTACATGGGAGCCGGTATCGCAGCTGACATAGCCCTTCTGTGCAACGTTCTCTTCCTCTTCGGAACACTGGTTTCCTTCGGAGCCGTGCTCACCCTGCCCGGTATCGCAGGTCTCGTCCTGACCATGGGTATGGCCGTGGATGCGAACGTGATCATCTATGAACGAATCAAGGAAGAACTTGCCGCCGGCAAGGGTCTCAGCAAGGCCGTGGCCGACGGTTACAGCAACGCCTACTCCGCCATCATCGACGGACAGGTGACTACCATCCTCACCGGTATCGTCCTCTTCGTGTTCGGTAGCGGTCCCGTCCAGGGCTTCGCCACCACCCTCATCATCGGTATCATCACCTCCATCCTTACCTCCATCTTCATCACCCGACTCATTTTTGAGGCAAGGATTGCAAAGGGCAAGAACATCACCTTCGAGAACAACTTCTCAAGGAACTTCCTGAAGCACACCAATATAGACTTCCTTGGCAAGCGCAAGTGGTCCTACCTCATCTCCGGAGCCGTCATACTCATCTGCCTCCTTTCAATGTTCACCAAGGGCTTTACCTATGGTGTAGACTTCACCGGAGGCCGTACCTATGTGGTGCGTTTCGACCAGCCTGTCAAAGCTGAGGCCGTAAGGGCCGCTGCCGAGAATGTCTTCTCCAACGCCGACGAGAACGGCGGCAGCGCAGTAGAGGTCAAGCAGTTCGGTGGCGAAAGCCAGATGAAGGTCACCACCACCTACAAGGTAAATGAAGAGGCTACCGAGGTTGACGCCGAGGTCGAGAACCTCCTGTTCGAGGCCATGAAGGGCTTCTACAAGGAAGAGATTTCCATCGACCAGTTCCGTTCAACCCTCGAGAACCCCAACGGTATCGTTTCTTCCGACAAGGTCGGCCCGACCATCGCGAGCGACATCAGGCGCGACGCCATCATCGCCGTCATCCTGGCCCTGTTCGTGATCTTCGCCTACATCGCCGTCAGGTTCAAGGGTTGGACCTGGGGACTTGGAGGAGTCGTTTCCCTGGCCCACACGGCCATCATCGTCATCGGCTTCTTCTCCATCTTCTCCGGCATCCTTCCGTTCAACCTCGACGTTGACCAGACGTTCATCGCGGCCATCCTGACCATCATCGGTTACGCCATCAACGACAACGTGGTTATCTTCGACCGAATCCGCGAGTACAAGAGCCTGCATCCGAAGGCCGAGTTCAAGACCAACGTGAACACCGCCCTCAACGCCACCCTTACCCGTACGGTCAACACCTCCCTCACCACCCTGGTGACCATGCTCGCAATCGCGATCTTCGGAGGTGAGAGCATCCGCGGCCTGTCCGTAGCCCTCTGCCTCGGTGTCGTCATCGGAACCTACGCTTCCATCATGATCGGTACCCCCGTCATGTACGA
>CACXFP010000177.1 GCA_902766985.1 uncultured Bacteroidia bacterium
GGTTCCTCCGGTCTAGTGATCTCATGCGAATTCAGCGGCAACATCTGTGTCATCAAGACCCATCCGGGCCATGCCTCGATGATTTCCGCGATGATGGACGGGAAAGACATGGACTCCGTGGCAGGTACCGTGGCAGGAGACGATACCGTTATCCTCGTTGTCCGCAGCAGGCATACTCCAGGTGAGGTCGTCAGGGAACTTTCGGGAATCTTCCCTGACATCACGAAGAAAATAATTGAATAATTATTGAATATCTATATAAAATGAACGAAACATTTACAATCGTAGTGGCGGACTCGTCCCATCTTGGATATGTCCCTGAGATCCTCAAGACGATAGAGGATGCCACGAAGGTGAGAGGGACCGGAATTGCCAAGCGCAATCCTGACTATGTCAAGAAAAAGATGGAAGAGGGAAAGGCGATAATAGCCCTGAAAGGGGATGAGTTCGCCGGCTTCTGCTACATCGAATCGTGGAGCCATGAAGAATTCGTGGCGAATTCCGGTCTCATCGTCAAGGAAAAGTTCCGTGGGAACGGGCTGGCCAAGGCAATCAAGCACAAAGCGTTCGAACTCTCCCGCACTAGGTTCCCCAACGCGAAGATCTTCGGCCTCACCACGGGCCTGGCCGTCATGAAAATCAATACCGAGCTGGGATACGTGCCGGTAACATTTTCGGAACTTACCTCCGACCCTGTATTCTGGAAGGGCTGCGAAAGCTGCATCAACTACGACGTCCTGTTGAGGAACGATTTCACCAGATGTCTTTGTACCGGAATGCTTTACGATCCTGCGAAACATAAAAGTAACAACGAAAACAAATAAGTTATGGCAAAGAAAGTCGTTGTAGCATTCAGCGGTGGGCTGGACACGTCGTTTACCGTAATGTACCTGACCCGTGAAAAGGGCTATGAAGTGTATGCCGCCTGTGCCGATACCGGCGGTTTCAGCGAGCAGCAGCTCAAGGAGAATGCCGAGAAAGCGAAAGCGCTCGGCGCCAAGGATTATGTGACCCTTTCCGTAGCCCGGGAGTATTATGACAAGAGCATTCGGTATATGGTGTACGGGAATGTCCTGAGGGGAGGGACCTATCCCATATCCGTCTCTTCCGAGAGAATCTTCCAGGCCATGGCAATCGCCAGGTATGCGAAGGAGATCGGGGCCGATGCCATTGCCCACGGCTCTACCGGCGCGGGAAATGACCAGGTGCGTTTCGACATGACCTTCCTCGTCCTGGCTCCCGGCATCGAGATCATCACGCTTACCAGGGACATGGGCCTGACCCGCCAGTTCGAGGTCGACTATCTGAACAAGAACGGATACTCCGCTGATTTCACGAAACTCAAGTATTCCTACAATGTCGGCCTTTGGGGAACTTCCATCTGCGGTGGGGAAATCCTGGATTCGTCCAAGGGCCTCCCCGAGTCCGCCTATCTCAAGCAGGTGACAGCATGCGGAGAGCAGGAACTGCGGCTCGGCTTTGAAAAAGGAGAGATAGCATCCGTGAACGGGAAGGTATTTGAAGACAAGGTCGCTGCCATCCAGGCTGTGGAGGAGATCGCCGCCCCGTTCGGAATCGGGAGGGACATGCATGTCGGGGACACCATCATTGGAATAAAGGGCCGTGTCGGCTTCGAGGCTGCCGCCGCCATGACGATCATCGGCGCCCATAAGTTCCTTGAGAAATTCACCCTCAGCAAGTGGCAGCAGTATTGGAAGGACCAGATCGCAAACTGGTATGGCATGTTCCTGCATGAGAGCCAGTATATGGAACCGGTCATGAGGGACATGGAAGCGATGCTCCAGGAGAGCCAGAGGAACGTCACTGGGACCGTTATCCTGAAGCTGCGTCCGTATTGCGTGGAGAATGTCGGTGTCGAGACTCCCGACGACCTGGTTCACACGAAGTTGGGAGAGTATGGCGAGACCCAGAAGGGTTGGACTTCCGATGATGCCAAAGGCTTCATCAAGGTATCTTCCACACCTCTCCGCATTTATTATTCCGCCCATCCCGACGAGGGTGCCGAAATCGAGAAGAGCCTGTGATACGCGTCGGTATAATAGGAGCAGCCGGATATACGGCGGGGGAACTCATCAGGATCCTGATGAACCATCCCGATGCATGCCTTTCCTTTGCGCAAAGCGAGTCGCATGCCGGGGAACCGCTCTGGACTGCTCATCAGGACCTTGTGGGCGATACTGATATGTCGTTCTGCAAGGATGCGGAGCCGGAAAAAGCGGATGTGATCTTTATCTGTTCCGGCCACGGTCGCTCGAAGGCGGCTGTCCATGCCCTCGGGGATTCCTACAAGGGAGCGATCATTGACCTGAGCAATGATTTCCGCCTGAAAGCCGATGCGGAGGATTTCGTCTATGGGCTTCCGGAGGCGTTCAGGGGAGAAATCGCCGGGGCAAGGCACATCGCCAATCCCGGATGCTTCGCTACCTGTATCCAGCTTGCCCTCCTTCCCCTTGCATCCAGGGATATCCTCTCCGAAATCCATGTGACCGGAATAACCGGTTCAACCGGGGCTGGGCAGAAACCGTCCGATACCACCAACTTCAGCTGGCGGGACGGCAATACCTCCGTCTATAAACCCTTTGTCCACCAGCATCTCGGCGAGATATCCGAAACTTTCCATGCCCTGGCTCCGTCTTGGAACGGTGAGATCAACTTCATCCCGGTGAGAGGTTGTTTCACCAGGGGAATGATGGTCTCTTCGTATCTTGACTGTGCCCTTTCCCAGGAAGAGGCCTCAGCCCTGTATAAGGATTATTATTCATCGGAACCCTTCGTAACCGTCGTGGAAGACAATCCCGATGTCAAGATGGTGGTCAATACCAACAAATGTGTGCTCTCTGTCCATAAGTATGGAAAGAAACTCCACATTATCAGTGTGATAGACAACCTGGTCAAGGGTGCGTCCGGCCAGGCTGTGCAGAATATGAACCTGGTCTTCGGTCTTGGGGAAACTGCAGGACTGAAGTTGAAGGCAACCAGATTTTGAGTATATATGAATCTTTTTGACGTATATTCCCTTTTTGACGTTACTCCCGTACGGGGGGAGGGCTGCCGTATCTGGGATGATGCCGGGACCGAGTATCTGGATCTCTATGGCGGTCATGCCGTCATCTCCGTCGGTCACACCCACCCGCATTACGTTGAGGCCCTCAAGGATCAGCTGGACATGATAGGATTCTATTCCAACAGTGTCCGCAACCCTCTCCAGGAGAAACTGGCCGCCCTTCTGGGCGAACTGTCAGGATATGATGATTACTCCCTATTCCTGGTCAATTCTGGAGCTGAGGCCAATGAGAATGCATTGAAACTGGCTTCATTCCACACCGGGAAGGACAGGATCCTGGCCTTCAGGCATTCTTTCCATGGAAGGACCTCCGGAGCCGTTGCGGTTACGGACAATCCCAAGATAGTTTCTCCCTTCAACAGCGGCCATAAGGTCACCTTCGTCCAGTTGGATGACTCCGCCTCCGTAGAGGCTGAACTCGCGAAAGGGGACGTCGCCGGCGTCATCATCGAAGGAATCCAGGGCGTAGGAGGTATAAACATACCCTCCGACGCTTACCTTCAGGAACTCCGGTCCCTGTGTACGAGATACGGCGCCGTACTTATCCTTGACGAGGTCCAAAGCGGGTACGGGCGTACGGGAAAATTCTTCGCCCATCAGTGGAGCGGAATCCGCGCCGACCTGGTCTCTATGGCCAAGGGCATGGGCAACGGATTCCCGGTCGGCGGGGTCCTGGTTTCTCCTGAGTTCAAAGCCTCCAAGGGATTGCTGGGCACTACCTTCGGAGGAAATTACCTCGCTATGGCCGCCTCGGTCGCCGTCGCTGAGATTATCCGTGAAGAGAATCTCATGGAGAATGCGGCAGCCGTGGGCAAGTGGCTGAAGGATAATGTTCCCCAGTCACCTCTCATCAAGGAGGTACGAGGCAGGGGATTGATGCTGGGAATCGATTTCAATGTTCCCGTAGCCCCGATCCGCTCCTCTCTCCTTTATGACAAGCATATTTTTACCGGTGTGTCGGGGACGGGCATGATCCGTCTTCTCGCACCCCTTGTCCTTTCTGTCCCCGAAGCAGGGACTTTTGTGTCATCACTCAAGGAAATCCTTGACAAACAGTAGTTCTAATATGAAAAGTTTTCTCCATGTCCAGGATATAGGCCCGCTTGAAGCGGCCCTCGCCGAAGCGGCGGATGTCAAGAGGAACCCTTTTGCATGGAAATCCCTAGGCAAGAACAAGACCATAATCCTTATTTTCTTCAACAGCAGCCTGCGTACCCGCCTGAGCAGCCAGAAGGCTGCCCTTAATCTCGGCATGGACCCGATCGTACTCAACGTCAACGGAGACAGTTGGAAACTGGAAACCGAGATGGGCGTCGTGATGGACGGAGATAAGCCGGAACATCTGCGCGAGGCGATTCCCGTCATAGGCAGCTATTGCGACATCATAGGCGTAAGGTCCTTCGCGGGTCTTAAAGACAGGGATTTTGATTACAACGAGACAATTATCAATCAATTCATTGAATATTCCGGAAAGCCGGTGATCAGCCTTGAGTCCGGGACGGTCCATCCCTGCCAGGCTTTTGCCGACCTTATAACCATTCGGGAACATTCTACGAAAAAACGCCCCAAGGTAGTCATGACCTGGGCCCCGCATCCCCGCGCCCTGCCCCATGCCGTGCCGAACTCCTTTGCCGAGTGGATGAATGCCGCAGATGTCGATTTCGTCATCACTCATCCCCGGGGTTATGAACTTGCCCCTGAATTCGTCGGAGAGGCTGAGGTCGAATATGACCAGATGAAAGCGTTCGAAGGCGCCGATTTCATATACGCAAAGAACTGGTCGTCTTATACGAGTTACGGACAGATACTGTCCGATGACAGGAGCTGGACGGTCAGCTCCAGGCAGATGGCCGTCACCGACAACGCTTTCTTCATGCACTGCCTGCCGGTCCGTCGGAACATGATAGTGACCGATGAGGTGATAGACTCTCCGCGGAGTCTTGTAATTCCCGAGGCCGCCAACCGCGTCGTGTCGGCCCAGGTGGTTATGAAACGTATGCTCGAAGAATTGTAAATTGCTGTTTTACAGATGGTCTGCAATGTGATTAAGGTAGGTGGAGCCGTCGTCGAGGACGAGGGGATGAGGGCCCTTTTCCTCGAGAGGTTCTCCTCAGTGGAAGGGATGAAGGTCCTCGTCCATGGCGGGGGGCGTTCGGCTACCGCCGTGGCCGGGTCCCTCGGGATAGAGACCAGGATGATCCATGGGCGCAGGGTTACGGATGAAGGGATGAGGAAGGTGGTAGCCATGGTTTACGGAGGCCTTGTCAACAAGGAGATCGTAGCTTCCCTGCAGACCTCCCTCATCGATGCGGTCGGGCTCACGGGCGCGGACCTGAAAATTGTCGTTTCGAGAAGGAGACCGCCCGTGGAGATTGACGGGGAAACCGTGGATTTCGGATATGTAGGCGATGTTGTCTCGGTCAACTCGTCTGCGCTGAGGCAATTGATGGAGTGGGGAAAGGTCCCGGTGATCGCCCCTCTTTCATTCGATCCTGCGCACGGACTCATGAATACAAATGCTGACACGATGGCTTCCGAGATAGCTGCCTCGCTTTCGGAGTTTTTTGAAACCACCCTGACCTTCTGCTTTGAAAAGGAGGGGGTGCTGGACCCGGAAGGAAAGGTTATCCCATTTATAGACAAGGGTTTGTATGAAGAACTAAAATCTTCCGGCACGGTTTCCGGGGGGATGATACCAAAGATAGACAATGCATTCGCCGCATTGCGGAGAGGTGTTAAAACCGTGAGGATTACCGATACCGGACATTTAAACGGGGGAACTGTGATTTATGGATGAGTATATTGAACTGTTGTGCCGACTGATATCGATTCCTTCCTTCAGCAGGGAGGAGGGGCCGGTTGCGGATGCGCTCGAGGGGTGGATGAAGGACAGGGGGATGAAAGTCTCCAGGACAGGTAACAATATCTGGCTTCGCTCCTGGGAAGATCCTTCTTCCGCTGACTTCGGCATGGAACCTTCTAGGGTAATCCTCCTGAACGCCCACCTGGATACGGTCCGACCTTCTTCTGGATATACGATGGATCCGTTCACACCATCAGTCAGAGAAGGGAAGGTATACGGTCTGGGGAGCAACGATGACGGGGGCTCCCTGGTGGCACTTCTGGCCGCATATCGGAAACTTATCCGGAAAAGGCAGCCATACGGGCTGGTCTTCTGCGCTTCGGCGGAGGAGGAGGTATGCGGTAAGGATGGGATTGAGAGCGTGCTCCCGTTGCTTGGGAGGATAGATTTCGGAATCATAGGGGAGCCGACGTGCATGGATATGGCCGTAGCCGAAAGGGGACTGATGGTCCTGGACTGCACGGCCAGGGGGAAAAGCGGTCATGCGGCCAGGGAAGAGGGGGAGAATGCCATTTACAAGGCCATCAGGGATATAGATATCATCCGTTCCTTCAGTTTCGAGGATGTCTCACCTTTCCTGGGGCCTGTGAAGATGACTGTTACCCAGATTGAGGCCGGCACCCAGCACAATGTGATTCCGGATACCTGCAGGTTCGTCGTCGACGTGAGGTCCAACGGCCTGTACAGCAATGTTGAGATCCTGGAAACTATACAGGAGAGCCTGGGATGCGAAGTTATTGCCCGTTCCACGAGGCTGAATTCCTCTTCAATCCCCATGGAGCATCCTGCGGTCAGAAGAGGCCAGGACCTTGGCCTGAGGGCTTTCGGTTCTCCAACGACCAGCAACCAGGCGGTGATTTCCGGTTTCCCGACCTTGAAAATAGGTCCCGGCGACTCTTCCCGTTCCCACACTGCCGATGAATTCATCCTGATCGATGAGGTTTCGGATGGGACGGAGATATACGTAAAACTATTGGATGATCTGATAATCTGACCGAAATGAACAAACTTTGGGACAAAGGATTCGAGGTGGACGGAAAGATAGCCGCCTTCACTGTCGGCAAGGACAGGGAACTTGACTTACTGCTTGCTCCCTTCGATATCCTGGGCACGATCGCTCACATTACCATGCTTGAAAGCAGGGGACTGCTGTCCCGGAAAGAACTGGACAGGCTCCTACCTGAACTGAGGGGCATGTATTCTGTAGCCCGGGCGGGAAATTTCGTTATCGGGGAAGGCGTTGAAGACGTCCATTCCCAAGTTGAACTGGACCTTACGCGGATCCTTGGGGACCTTGGCAAAAAGATACACACAGGCCGTTCCAGAAACGACCAGGTCGCTGTCGATATCAGGCTCTTTACGAGGTCGGCGATTGAGAGGACAGTCTTGAAGGTCAAAGCCCTGTTCGATGTCCTGCAGAAAAGGAGCGGGGAGTGCAGGGACATCCTCATGCCCGGCTACACCCACCTGCAGGTCGCCATGCCGTCGTCATTCGGCCTCTGGTTCGGAGCTTATGCTGAAAGCCTTGCAGACGACATGACGGTGATGAAGGGAGCCTGGGACGTGAACGACAGGAATCCCCTCGGAAGCGCCGCCGGCTACGGTTCGTCCGCCCCATTGGACAGGAAGATGACCACTGAACTCCTGGGTTTCTCAGGCCTCGACTACAATTCGGTGTATGCCCAGATGGGGAGGGGGAAGGTGGAAAGGATAGTGTCGTTCGCATACTCCTGCCTGGCTGAGACGGTGGGGAGGCTCGCTATGGACTGCTGCTTGTTCAACAGCCAGAATTTCGGTTTCGTGAAACTCCCTGACGCCCTTACCACCGGATCGAGCATCATGCCCCACAAGAAGAATCCTGACGTATTCGAACTGATAAGGGCCCATTGCAACCGGATCCAGGGCATTCCGAATGATATAAGGCTGGTGACCGGGAACCTTCCTTCCGGATATTTCCGCGACATGCAGCTCCTGAAGGAAATCTTCCTTCCGATGTTCGGGGAGATGGATGATGTCCTGGATATAGCCCTGTTCGCCGTGGAGAACATGGAGGTAAGGGACAACCTGATGGAAGACCCCAGGTATAAGGCTGCGTTCTCTGTGGAGGAGGCCAACCGCCTTGTTTCGGAGGGTATGCCTTTCCGCGATGCCTACCGGAAGGTGGCCGAAGAAATCAAGGATGGCAGCTTCGAATTCCATGGCACCCTCGCCCATACGCATGAAGGGTCGGTCGGGAACCTCTGCAATGAGGAGGTCGCCCATAGGATGGAGGATGTCATCAGTAGCTTCCCTTTCGACAGGGTAGCCTCCGCACTTAATTCACTGACAAAAAGTTAGTTGTCTGTAAAAGACACCTCTGAAGGCGATTCTATTGCCGTCAGAAGGGTTTGGTCCTGGCTCATGTAGAACTTGTAGAAGGCATTCTCCCCAAGCTGGGAGTACCTTCCTGTGAGTGCCTTGAGCTGGGGTTTGAGATACGGGACCGTTTCGTTCCATTCTTCGGCGGTGGCCGTGATTCCGTCCACGCGGGCGGCATATGAACGGAACTGCGATGGCAGGTCGACTGACTCAAGGAACTTCTCGAGGGAATCGAAATCGGAGATACCGGAGAGGGCTCCGCGGTATTTGTCGAACATCGCCGAGGCGAACCTCATCTGGGTGGCCTTCCTGTTGCATGCAATGTAGAAATTCGTGGCCCTGGTCGTGTCGAGAGGGACGAAGATATCAGGGATGATGCCTCCTCCTCCATAGACAGTCCTGCCACCGGCAGTGTGATACTCTTCGCTCCTGTCTACTTTGATGCTGTCTTTCACGAGCATCTCGCCATCTTCATATCTCTTGTATATGTCATACTGGTAATCATCACCATAAGGCTTCTGAATGCATCTGCCTGAAGGGGTGTAGAACCTGGCGACCGTGAGCCTTATCCCGGAGCCGTCGCTGAAGTACATCGGCTCCTGGACGAGTCCCTTCCCGAAGGAACGCCTGCCTACGATCACCCCCCTGTCGTTGTCCTGGATGGCTCCGGCGAAAATCTCGCTTGACGATGCCGAGGACTCGTTGATGAGGACGCTCAGCCTGATATCCTTCATCATACCCCTTCCGTCGGCCTTGTAGTCGTCCCTCTTGCGGTGCAGGCCTTCCATGTAGACGATGCCTTCGCCTTTGTCAAGGAACTGGTTGCTCAGGTTAAGGGCCTGGTCGAAGTATCCGCCGGTGTTGTCCCTGAGGTCGAAAATTAGCCTTGTCATGCCTTCTCCCATCAATCTCGCGCCCTCGGTGAGGAATTCCTCCCTGGTCGTCCTGCTGAATTTAGATAGCCGGATATATCCTGTCGTGTCGTTGACCATGAAGGCTGCGTCGATGCAATGGACTGGAATCTTCCCGCGCGTGATTTCAAAGGGGATTACCGTGCCGGCCCTGCCTACCGTTACGGTGACCTTGGTGCCGGAGGGCCCTTTCATCAGTCGAACCATGCTATCCTGCGGGAAATTGACTCCGGCTATGACCCTGTCATCCACCTTGAGTATCCTGTCTCCGGTAAGAAGGCCGCATTTCTCCGACGGTCCTCCCGGGATGACTTCGAGGACGATTGCCGTATCGTTGGGGACATTGAACTGTATACCGATTCCGTCGAAATTCCCTGCCAGTTCGGTTTCAGTGTTTTCGAGTTCCGCGGGGGGAAGATAGATGGAGTGGGGATCGAGTTTCGCGAGGGCGGCCGTTACGGCGGCGTCGGTCATTCCTTTACGGTCGATCGTATCTACGTAGTTCTTCTGGACCTCATCCAGGATGAGATTCAGTTTCCTCCAGTCTCCGTACCTTACGTTGTAGCGGTGATTCCTGGTAGATATGCTGTTTACGGTCAGGACCAGCAGCGCTCCGATCAGGATGCCGAGTGCTGCAGCCAGGTAACTCGATTTCTTCATGTCAGTCTTCTTTAACTACCTCCACCCCGGCCCTGCGAAGCAGGTCGACGCCGTCGGTGAGTCTGTACTCATCCCGGTAGACGACCCTTTTGATTCCAGCCTGGATTATCAGTTTGGAGCACTCCAGGCAGGGGGATGCGGTGACATAGAGGGTCGCTCCCAGGGAACTGTTCCCGGACTTGGCTACCTTTGTGATCGCATTGGCCTCAGCATGCAGGACATAGGGTTTGGTGGCCCCGGTTTCGTCTTCGCAGATGTTTTCAAACCCGGACGGCGTGCCGTTGTAGCCGTCGGAGATGATCATCTTGTCCTTGACCAGGAGGGCACCTACCTGGCGCCTTTTGCAATATGAGTTCCTAGCCCATATCGCAGCCATATCGAGGTAGCTTTTGTCGAAATTATGCATTTGTTCTCTGGTAAAGATATCTCTTGATGCTCTTCTTGGGAGTCCTCTCGAAGTCTTCAGGGAGGAATTCGAGCCTCTTTATCTGGGCGTAGTTGGGAAGGAGCTTGTTGATTTCGGGAAGGTAGCTTGTCAGCTTGGCCTCCAGCTGGCTGCTGTTCATGCCGTCGATTTCTCCCTGATGATAGTCGGGGTAAATGATGGAAACCAGCTTGCCGTCATCTTCGATAACCAGAGAATCAACGACATAGGTGACGTTGTTGATGACTGCCTCCAGCTCTTCCGGGTAGATGTTCTGGCCGGAAGGTCCGAGTATCATGCACTTGGAACGGCCATGGATGAAGATGTACCCTTCGTCGTCAATGATTCCCATGTCGCCTGTGCGGAACCAGCCGTCAGCGGTGAAGGAATCGGCCGTGGCCTCATCATTCTTGTAATAGCCGAGGAATACGTTGGGACCCTTGATCATGATTTCGCCGGCGATGTTCCTGGGGTCGGGCGAGTCGATTTTCACCTGGTTCCAGGGGGCCGCCTTTCCGCAGGAACCGACCTTGGCCTTGTTCCAGTGGGCATAAGCGAAGATGGGCGCGCCCTCCGTCATCCCATAGCCGACCGTGTAACGGAAACCTATCTTGTGGAAGAAGTTCTCCACCTCCGGGTTGAAAGCGGCGCCTCCGAGGATGACTTCCTCAAATTCACCTCCGAACGTTTTCTCGAGTTCGTCGAGGAATCTCTTCTGGACCATCTTGTCTATGACGGGAATCTTGAAGAAGATCTTGTTCTTGTCGATGATCGGCTTGAGCTTTTGTTTGTAAATCTTCTCTATGATCAGGGGAACCGCGATGATGATGTTGGGGTGGATCTCCGCAAAGGCCTGCATGATGATCTTGGGGCTGGGGACCCTGGTCAGGAAATGGACATGGGCTCCGATGGTCATCTCGAAAAGGAGCTCGAACATGAGGCCGTACATGTGCGCCGAGGGCAGCATGGACACCACCTTGGATTCGTTTCCGAGCATCGGTTCCGCTATTTTCGCGAACTGTATGTTCGAGGACAGGGCGCGGTAGGGGATCATTACTCCTTTTGAGAAGCCGGATGTTCCTGATGTATAGTTGATTATGGCAAGCTCCTCCGGGGAATCCTCGTAGTAATCCACATTGTCGGGAGTGAACTCGTTGGGATAGGCCTTGCCGAACAGTTCGTTGAAGTGCTGGCGGGCGTACCTGATGACGGGTTCCCTTGTGCAAAGGAGCTGGAAGGTATTGATCTGTACGGCGGCGTAGAGTTTGGGCATTTCGCTTTCCAGAAGGTTCTCCCAGATGGCTTCGTCCACGAAGAGGACCTTCGCATCGGAGTTGTTCACAAGATAATGGATGTTGCCGGGCTTGAATTCATGGAGTATGGGAACTGCGACGGCGCCGTAGGTGAGGGTGGCGAGGAAAACGACCCCCCAGTTCGCCTGGTTGCGGGCGCAGATGGCGACCTTGTCTCCTCTCAGCAGTCCGCACTCCCTGAAGGCTACGTGCAGTTTGGCAATCCTAGCGGCCACTTCCCTGTAGGGCAGGGTAATGCCCTTGTAGTTCGAAAGGGCCGGTCGGTCCCAGTTGTCTTTGAATGATTTCTCAAAGAGCTTGTTTACAGACTCGAATTTGAATTCTCCTATATCTTGCATATTGTCAATATTTACAGTTTAGTCAAAAACCCGATAAAGATAAGACTATAATTTGATATTTCTAGTTTTTCCGTCATAGCAGACGGCCTGGACGCTCCCTCCGTCTATGGTGATTTCGCTCTCCGGCCTTATCATCTTGTTCCCGGTCCCTTTGGTCAGTGGCTCTCCACCGTTGAACGGATATATGCGTGTCTGCAGGGAAGTCCGGACAACCCAGTATCTGGTTCCCTTTACTTCCAGCAGTTCCGGAAGCCCCTTGATCGTTTCCTTGCAGGTAATGTCTGTCCATGCGGCAGGCTTCCTGCCGTGGAGATCGTACATCGCGATCGTATTGTCCTTGTGGAGCACGACTGCGGAGTACCCGTGGGCGCCGGTGAAGTCATATGCCTGCGGACCGATTAGGATTTCCTTCCCTAGGTCTACCGGGAAGGGCTTCACGAACCTTCCAAGCCTGTCGATCAGATACATGGAGGAGCCGGATCCGAACAGGAACTGAAGCTTTCCGTTAGCATAATAATCGATGGTTGAGACGCTTCCGCAAATGGGAGTTTTGAATGGAACACCCCAGAGACCTTTGCCCTCCTCCTCTTTCAGGCAGAGGAACATGTTGGAATTCTGATAGAACAGGTTGGTTTTTCCCGTACCGCTGTTGGTCACCTTGAAGGGGCCTTCGGGAACGACCACTGTGGTGTCCCTTTCCACAAGGGGATTTTTCCCGCTGAGCACGATAAGCCTGTCTGCATCGAGAGAGAAGTCAATGGTGTTGTCTTTTTTCTCAAGCCTGGCGACCATAGGAGTGAAAGTGGTCTCCTCGATCACTTTACGCATGGCTGCGGCAAGTGCGGGACGGAAAGAATTGTCGATGATGGTAGGGTCTTCGGCGGCGGAATAGAACAGGACGAAGGAAGAGCCTTTGTCCGGTATCCGTGCTGCGACTCCGGCATCTGACAGCTGCGCTTTCAGTGTGATGTCGAGGAAATGTTCGCCTGATATGGTTTCAAGGGCTGTCCTGCTGCCGGTGATAATCCAACCCTTGCGGCAGAGTGCCAGGGAATTGTCGTCCTGGGAGAACAATTCTCCGAAAAGGGCCGTCACTCCGGATGGCAGGGGATTGTCGTGTATGCCCTCGTCTTTTGCCGCGTTCTTTCCGCCCGTGCGGCACATCGTCACTGAAAGCAGGTCCTTCTCCCCGTGGAAGTAGGCCTTGCACACTTCTTTTATCCCCAAGTGTTTAGCCCATTCTTCCAAGGTCTTTCCCACTGCTCCTCTCGCTGCGACGTTGGAAGCTGAGTAGGAATCAAGCTGGTTGCGGGAATCAAGGTATCTTCTGTAATTGGTGAAGTAAGAGTCGAGGTCCGGCACGGAGAGGGAAACCGCGAAATCTGTACCTGAAGGAAGGGTTTCGGGGAATCTTGTCTCCGGTATTCCCGAGCCTTGGAAAACGTTGAAATAAGAAGCGGCATCGTCCGGATCAAGGTTGTATTGCCCGTTAGCCGCAAAATGGGCGGGCTTGTCGTCAGTGACGGATAGGGACGACCATGGGACGAGGTTTCCGAGGAAACCTGCGTATCTGTTGAACCTGCGGCTCATCCCGAAGGAGATGAGTTTCGACGAATAGTCGTGGTTGACGAAAATGACATTCTTCCCTTTCGACAGGGAGGCTGCCTGTGTGAATCCCTTGGCGGAAAGGATGGAAACCCCTCCGGTAATGTGTCTTGATGAAGAGCTGACCAGAGGTTCGGATTCGGAGACCAGCAACAGGGTGTGCCCCCTCAGTGACTCTCCGGCATAGTCGGCGCAGTCTTGTTCTTTTACGAAAAGGCCTTCTTCCGAGACCATCGACTCAAGGGCCTTTGCGGGTGATGTCGAGGATGTATCGAGCTGCATGTCACCCAGGTCCAATACCAGAAGGGGAACCATGTCGCCGCTGAAATGAAGGGAAACTGCCGCTTTTTTATGTCTGAGGGAGGCTGCAGGCCCTTCTCCATCTGCCAGGCGGCGCATCAGCGAAGCGAGGGAGGATGTGTTTCCTCCGAGTATGGCTCCGACTGCCTTCGTGGAGTCAGAGATGATCCTGGAGGCGGACTGCAGATTTTCAAAGCATGCTGCCAGTACGGCATCGGAAGGTATTGCCGGAAGGAGGATGTACTGTTCCGCCGATGCTTTCCCTTCCATGGAAGGTGTGGTTTCCTTGGGGGTGGCGTCAGAGTACAGGGCGACTATTCCCGCCACTGCCGCGATGACGAGTATCGCCAGGATTGTGATGCTCAGTATAAGGTACTTCTTATTCATAGGGATTCTTCTGTTACTGGGCGATGAATGCATATACGATGTTTCCGGTCTGCCTTGGAGGAGCCGTGGGTGAAACCGAGAACCTGGACAGCCTTGCTGCCCTTACCGCGAAATTCCTCAGGCAGGCATCGTCGGATGACAGGTCGTCCTTGACCTTCGCTCCGATAACCCTTCCCTGGTTGTCCACTGTGATGATGACGGTCACGCCCCCGGATCCCATGCATCTGTATGCCGGGATGGAAAGGTGGCTGGCTTTCCTCCCCTCCAGTTCGTATGATACGACGGACGGACCGGAATAAGCCTGCTCCCTCGCTTTCTGTTCCTTCGGCTTCCTGTCCGGTTCAGACGTCGCCACGTAGTCATCGGGATCTTCGTTTTGAACACCGGCATTCAGCTCTTTCTGAAGACGTTCCGCGTCTTCGTAGAGCTGTCTGGCGTCTGTGTTGCGGTCATCCTTCAGGGGAGTGCTGCGGTCTACGGCGATATTCCTGACAGGCACACCCTGGTAAGCGGCGAGCATGTCCTCTATCTTCTTGCTTATATCTTCTTTGAGCTGTTCCTCTTTCTGGATCTTCTCAACTTCCTCCTGCTTGGAAAAGTCTATTACGAATGAATTGTCCTTCCTGAGCGCCGCCCCGATCTGGCATATCAGCAGTATGATCAGAACCGTGAGATGGAAAATCACGGTTATATAGATTCCTGCCTTTACGTCGCTGTCGGGTGATTTCATTCCGGATGACTATTCCCCCTCCTGCAAGGCTTTTTCGATCGTATTCGCTATTATTTTGATGGCCACCTTGTTGTGTCCGCCCTGTGGGATTATGATGTCGGCGTAGCGCTTGCTCGGCTCGATGAACTGGAGATGCATGGGCTTTACGGTTTCCGTGTAATGGTTCACTACGGCCGTAACGTCCCTGCCCCTCTCCAGATTGTCCCTGACGATGATCCTCATGAGGCGGTCGTCGTCATCGGCGTCAACGAATATCTTAATGTTCATCTGGTCCACCAGTTCCTTGCAGGTGAAGATAAGGATGCCCTCGACGATGATCACTTCGGCCGGGGCCACGGTCACCGTTTCGGTCTTCGACCTTGAACAGCTGATATATGAATAGACAGGCTGTTCGATGGTCTTACCTTCCTTGAGCTCTTTGAGCTGCCGGCACAGGAGGTCCCAGTCGATCGCATCCGGATGGTCGAAGTTGATCTTGTGGCGTTCCTCTATCGGAAGATGACTGGAATCCTTATAATAGGAATCCTGGGGAATGACTACTACCTTCTCCTTGAGTTTCGAAGTAATGGCGTTGACCACTGTGGTCTTGCCTGAACCGGAACCTCCGGCAATCCCTATTACAAGCATGTCTGTTATTTTAGAATTCCGCGTTCTTGGGTGTCCTGGGGAACGGAATCACGTCCCTGATGTTGGCCATTCCGGTCACGAATAGGAGGAGCCTCTCGAAACCAAGTCCGAATCCGCTGTGGGGAACGGTGCCGAACCTGCGGGTATCGATGTACCATTCGAGATTCTTGCGGCTCATGTGGAGTTCGTCGATCCTCTTTTCA